>NZ_JBEXMX010000056.1:0-34737 GCF_040610755.1 Gordonia sp. NPDC003585
GCCCGAGGTGTAGCCGTCGCTTCCGCCCCGCGGACCGGGTCCCCCGCCGGATCCGGGTCCACCGCCGCGACCTCCACCGGCATTACCCCCACCACCTCCGAAGCCGCCGGGGCCCCGACCTGGACCGTTGCCATCGGGCGCCGTGCCCGAACCACGACCCGGACCACCCATCATCTGCCCCTGGTCACCGGTCAACGACGAGTGATAGACACCGATCGCCGAGGCCTGCACCAGGATCGGCACGAGGACGAACCAGAGCGGTAGGTAGAATGCGGCCACCACGGTGAGCACCTCCGCGGTGTAGAAATACCGATCGTGCATCGCCGGCAGCAGGAACGGCACGATCACGGCCGAGGCGGTGGTGACCACCAGAATCGACGTCGGGGTCACGGCGGGCCGTTTCCACACCGACCAGGCGAGGAAGGCGAGGATCACCGTCGCGGCCAGCGCGATTCCCAGGTGGGCCAACCAGGTGGCGTCGCCGGCGATCGGGATCAGTTGATACAGGTTGGCGGCACCCAGCGTCAGTTGTTTGTAGGAGTCGGTCTGGTCGAGATACACCGACAACGCCTCACTCCACGGCGCACCCGCGAGAACCGCAGGCATTACGAGCGCGACGAACACCGCCGGGATCGCGAGCAGCGTGTACCACGGGATGCGGCGTCGGATCAGCAGCCAGGCCAGGACCGGCAGCACGAACACCGCTTGCAGCTTGAACGACAGCGACAATCCGAAGAACACGCACGCCCACACCGAGTTCCCTACGTACGCCGAGTGGGTGATCCCCTTCATCTGCGCGCGCAGCAGGAAGTACACACCGCCGAGTGCCAACGCCGAATAGATGGCGTCGGCCTGACCCCAGTAGGCGCTGTTCGCGATCACCGACGGTAGGAGCGCCACGACACCAAAGGCCAACGCCCGCAACCAGAATCGGTCGGTCCGCAGCCCGACGATCCGGTAGGCGAAGAGGGCGAGCACGAAGTCGAAGACGATCGAGACCGCCTTGATGCCGACCAGCGGCGGGATGCCCGCGACGGTCAGCCCATAGATCAGATAGAGGTACGGATAGTTGTAATCGGCGAACCGGGATGCGAAGGCAGAGAATCCCTGGCTGTCAAGAGTGTCGTACCAGCGGCCGAGAAACGCACGATAGTCCAGGGTTTCGACGTCGAGGAAGCGGATGCGGACACCCAGTGCGATCACGACCACTGCACCGATGACGGTCCATCGGATCCATCGGGGCGGATCGGAGACGAGACGCCGTACGTCGGACCCCGACGAGGGTGCCCTTGCGTCGGTGGTCAGGTGCGCAGGAGGTGCCGCCGCGACGGCCTCGGCTGTGGTCATGCTTCCACTGTGGTTGCCGAAGCTGGGAATCCGGTGTCAGCGAACTGCGAGCTTCACGATGGTGCCGCGGGTGTTGTGATGCGCTCTCGCGTTGCCGTGACAGTGCGCGCAGCCCACGGCCCGGTCGCAACGAAAGCCAGAACCAGCAGCACGACGCCGCAGATCGCCATCACCAGCCACACCGGTGCGGAAGCCGACGCCAGTTGCGATTCCCCGCCGTCGCCGAGCCGCGCGAACGCAAGAGCACCGAACACCGCGACACCCAGGGATATACCCACCTGACGGCTCGTCGAAGCTATCGCCGACGCAACGCCGGCCTGATCGCGCGGCATACCGGACACGGCCGCGTTGGTGATGGGCGCGTTGATCATGCCCATGCCCACTCCGAGGGCCAGATACGCGAATCCGAGGTACCACAGGCTCGTGTCGTTGGAGATCTGCGTGAGCATGAGCCCGCTGACCACGACGGCCACGCCCGAGATCACCATCGGAGTGCGGGATCCACGCTCGGCCACCAAGCGGCCCGACACGGGCGCGAACACGCCGTTGGCGACCGCCATCGGCAACGTCATCAACCCCGCCTCGAAGGGCGTGAATCCACGCCCTTGCTGGAGGTAGAGGGTGTTGAGCAGGAGGAACCCGCCCATCGCGCTGAAGGCGACGATCGCGCTGATCACCGAACTGCTGAACGGCACGCTGCGGAAGAATCGCATGTCGAGCAGCGGCTCGACGCGCCGGTTCTCCACCACGACGAGGGCGACGACGGAGATCGCCGCCATGACGAAGACGCCGATCACGACGCCTGAGGTCCAGCCCAGCGTGCGGCCCTCGATGATGCCGAAGGTCAGCGTCGCGAGAAACACGAGGATGAGCACCTGCCCGAGCGGATCGAATCTCCGGGCCCGCGGCGCCTTCGATTCGGGAATCAAGATGGCAGTCAGAACGAACGCGGCCAGGCACACCGGGACGTTGAGCCAGAAGATGGCCTCCCAGCCCACACCGTCGACGAGTGCACCGCCCACCAGTGGCCCGACCGCCATGCTCACTCCGATTGCCGCGCCCCACATACCGATGGCACGCGCACGTTCCTTCGGGTCCGTGAAGGTGTTGGTGATGATCGACATGGCCACCGGATTCAGCATCGACCCGCCGACGGCCTGGATCATCCGAGCGCCGATGAGCATCTCGGGCGAGATCGACAGCGAACAGAGAATCGACCCGATCCCGAACACCGTGAGTCCGACCTGGAAGATGCGCTTGCGACCGAGACGATCACCCAGCGAGCCGCCGAGCATCAGCAAACTGGCGAGCACCAGCGTGTAGGCGTCGATCACCCATTGCAGCTGCGAGGGCGTCGCTCCCAGATCCGAACTGATCGACGGCAATGCGACGTTGACGGCCGAGACGTCGATGCCGACGATGAACAGGCTCAAGCAACAGGTCGCCAGGATGGCGAGCCGCCGACGCCTTCCGAGAGTGGATATGTCACCGCCCGGTGCCGAGTACGTGCGAATGTTCATGCGCCTGTCGACATCCCCTCTGTTGACATCCCCTCTGCCGCCTGTTGCAGCAGACCGAGGAGACGACCGAGTTCCCGGCGTCCGTCGGCGTCGAGCGCCTCGAACATGGTGGGGGCCACGCTCGGGTCGGCCGCGACGTCGGCAACGATCCGCGCGCCATCAGTGGTGATGGTGACCAGCCGGGATCGCCGGTCGGTCGGGTGCGGCTCCCGGGTCACCAGACCGCGGGAGACGAGGTCGTCGACGATTCCACTCGCCGCCGGCGCGTCGACCCCCAGCCGGGCCGCCAGTTCGCGTTGCGGCATGGCCTTCACCGCGATTCGCCGCAGCGCCCGAAACCGGCTGAAGGGCATGTCGGTCAGCTCACTGATCCGGGCATGCGCGCCCGACTGATAATCGCGCACGAGACTGTTCATCGCGAACCACAGTTCGGTCACGGCCGGGGCAGCCTTGTCCGAGTCGGTTGTAGTCATACAACTGTTGTATTCCTACAACTACTTCGTGTCAACCCCTCGGCCCGGAGATCACGTGTTGAAGTACTTGGCCTCGGGATGATGCAGCACGAAGGCATCGGTGGACTGCTCGGGATGCAGTTGCAGCTCCTCGGAGAGCTCAACCCCGATCCGCTCGGGTTCGAGCAACTCCATCATCTTCGCCCGATCCTCGAGATTCGGGCATGCACCGTAGCCGAAGGAGAAACGGGCACCGCGATACTCGAGGTCGAAGAAGCCCTGCGCGTTGTCCGGATCCTCGCTGTCCATGGCGCGCTCGCCGAAACGAAGCTCACTACGCACCCGCTGATGCCAATACTCGGCCAGGGCCTCGGTCAGCTGCACGCCGATGCCGTGCACCTCGAGGTAGTCGCGGTAGGAGTCGGCGGCGAACAGTTCGTTCGCGAAGTCCGCGATCGGCTGCCCCATGGTGACCAACTGGAATGGCAACACATCCACCCGGCCATCCAGCTGTGCAGCCTCTCGCGAGCGGATGAAGTCCGCGATGCACAGAAAGCGCGACCGATGCTGGCGTGGGAAGTCGAAACTGAACCGCACCGGCGCGTCCGGGGTCGGCTCGGTCAGCACGTGCACGGTGTCGCCGTCGCTGATCGCCGGGAAGTACCCGTACACCACCGCCGCGTGCTGCAGGATGCCCTCGGTCGACAGCCGGTCGATCCAGTGGCGCAGACGCGGGCGTCCTTCGGTCTCCACGAGCTCTTCGTACGACGGACCTTCGCCACCGCGTGCACCGCGCAGACCCCACTGCCCGAGGAACAATGCGCGCTCGTCCAGCAACTGCATGTACTCGGCGACCGGAACACCCTTCACGATGCGGGTACCCCAGAACGGCGGCTCGGGAATGTCGTTGTCGGCGACCACATCCGAGCGCGCCGGCACCTCCACCGGCTCTTCGGCGGCCTTACGCTTGGCCGCGATGCGCTTGGACCGGTCGTGGCGGGCCTTGCGTTCGGCGGCCTTCTCGGCGGCGGCGATCGCCTCGGGGCTGTCCGGGTCGGGTCCCTCCCCGCGTTTGGTCGCCATGATCTCGTCCATCAACCGCAGTCCCTCGAAGGCGTCGCGTGCGTAGTGCACGTCGCCCTCATAGGTTTCGGACAGATCGTTCTCCACGTACGAGCGAGTGAGAGCCGCGCCACCGAGCAGCACCGGATAGGAGTCGGCAAGCCCGCGGGCGTTGATCTCCTCGAGGTTCTCCTTCATCACCACGGTCGACTTCACCAGCAGACCCGACATGCCGATGACGTCGGCCTTCTTGTCCGCGGCGACGTCGAGGATGGTGGTGATGGGCTGCTTGATGCCGATGTTCACGACCTCGTAGCCGTTGTTGGACAGGATGATGTCGACGAGATTCTTCCCGATGTCGTGGACGTCGCCCTTGACCGTCGCCAGCACGATGCGGCCCTTGCCGTCCTCGCCCGTCGACTCCATGTGCGGTTCCAGATGTGCCACAGCGGTTTTCATGACCTCAGCCGACTGCAGCACGAACGGCAACTGCATCTGCCCGGAACCGAACAGCTCGCCGACGGTCTTCATGCCCGAAAGCAGCGTCTCGTTGATGATCGCCAGCGGCGGCTTTTCTGTCATCGCCGTGTCGAGGTCGTCTTCGAGGCCGTTGCGTTCACCGTCGACGATGCGCCGTTCGAGCCGTTCGAACAGCGGCAGCCGGGCGAGTTCGGCGGCCCGCGATTCGCGCGCCGACGCCGCCGACACCCCCTCGAAGAGCTCCATCAGTTTCTGCAGCGGGTCGTAGGCAGGTGCGTCATCGGTCGCCGGACGCCGACGGTCGTACACCAGATCGAGCGCGACCTCGCGCTGCTCGTCGGGTATCCGCGCCATCGGCAGGATCTTCGACGCATGCACGATGGCGGTGTCGAGGCCTGCCTGCACGCACTCGTGCAGGAACACCGAGTTCAACACCTGCCGGGCAGCCGGGTTGAGCCCGAACGAGATGTTCGAGATGCCGAGGGTGAAGTGCACGTCCGGATGTGCCTCGTGGATGCGGCGGATCGCCTCGATGGTCTCGATGCCGTCGCGGCGGACCTCCTCCTGACCGGTGGAGATCGGGAAGGTGAGGGCGTCGATGATGATGTCCTCTTCGGCCAGACCCCAGTTCCCGGTGATGTCGGCGAAGAGGCGTTCGGCGACCCGGATCTTCCAGTCCGCGGTGCGCGCCTGCCCTTCTTCGTCGATGGTCAGTGCAACGACGGCCGCACCGTGCTCGACGACGAGCTCCATGATGCGGGTGAACCGCGATTCCGGCCCGTCACCGTCCTCGTAGTTGACCGAGTTGACCGCGCAGCGGCCACCGAGGGACTCGAGTCCGGCGCGGATCACTTCGGGCTCGGTGGAGTCGAGCATGATCGGCAGCGTCGACGAGGTCGCGAAACGCCCGGCCAGCGCCGTCATGTCGGCGGCACCGTCGCGTCCGACGTAGTCGATGTTGAGGTCGAGCATGTGCGCGCCGTCGCGGGTCTGATCCTTCGCGATGTCGAGACAGCGCTGGTAGTCCTCGGCGAGCATCGCATCGCGGAAGGCCTTGGAGCCGTTCGAGTTCGTGCGTTCGCCGATCACCAGGAAGCTGGCGTCCTGGTCGAACGGAACCGCCGTGTACAGCGACGACGTCTCCGATTCGTGCTCGGGAACGCGGACCGCGGGTGTGGCGTCGGCGACCGCCGCGACGACCTGCCGGATGTGTTCGGGAGTGGTGCCGCAACACCCACCGACGAAGCCGAGTCCGAACTCGGAGACGAACGACGCCAGCGCTTCGGCGAGCTCGCCGGGTGTCAGCGGGTATTCGGCACCGTTGGGTCCCAGAACGGGCAGACCGGCGTTGGGCATCACAGATACCGGGACCCGGGCATGTCGGGACAGGTAACGCAGGTGTTCACTCATCTCGGCCGGCCCGGTGGCGCAGTTGAGGCCGATCATGTCGATCCCGAGGGGTTCGATGGCCGTCAGAGCGGCACCGATCTCCGAACCGAGGAGCATGGTCCCGGTGGTCTCGACCGTGACGTGCGAAATGATCGGGATGCGACGGCCGAGTTCGTCCATGGCGCGACGTGCGGCGACCACCGCAGCCTTGACCTGCAGGAGGTCCTGGGAGGTCTCCACCAGGATCGCGTCGGCCCCGCCGTCGAGCATGCCGGCAACACACTCGTAGTAGGCGTCGCGGATGACGGCGAAGGTGGTGTGGCCGAGGCTGGGCAGCTTGGTCCCGGGTCCGATCGAGCCGAGCACATAGCGATCGGTGCCGTCGGCCGAGCGACCCATCTCGTCGGCGACCCCGCGAGCGATCGCGGTGCCCTTGTAGGCGAGTTCCCGAATGCGGTCGGCGATGTCGTAATCACCCAGATTGGAGAGATTGCAGCCGAAGGTGTTGGTCTCCACGGCGTCGGCCCCGGCCTCGAAGTAGGCGCGGTGGATTCCCTCCAGCACGTCGGGGCGGTTGTCGTTGAGGATCTCGTTGCAGCCCTCGAGGCCGTTGAAATCGTCCAGCGTGAGGTCGGCGGCCTGCAGCATGGTGCCCATCGCTCCGTCGCCGATGAGCACGCGCCGCGACATCGCCGACATGAATGTCGTGTCGAAGTCGGCGTGCGGTGTGCGGTGATCGGAGGACATGGTGGTCAGCGTAGTTCGCTCTCTCTCGGGGTTCGGTCGTAGGCTGGTTCGGTGAACGCTGAGCAGATGCCGAATCTTCCCCAGCTGCGCCGTCCCATCCTGCTGGCAGCCTTTGAGGGCTGGAACGACGCCGGTGACGCTGCGAGCAGCGCTGTCGAGCACCTGGCGTTGATGTGGGACGCCGAGCCGCTCATCGACATCGACTCGGACGAATACTACGACTTCCAGGTCAACCGACCCACCATCAAGCAGATCGACGGTGTCACCCGCCGCATCGACTGGCCCACGACGTCGATCTCGTACTGCAGCCCGGTCGGTGCCGACCGTGACATCGTACTCGTCCGCGGAATCGAGCCGAACATGCGCTGGCGCGGCTTCTGCGCGGAGATCGTCGAACTCGCAGACCGCCTCGGCGTCGAGACCACCGTGATGCTCGGCGCACTCCTCGCCGACACTCCGCACACCCGCCCGGTGCCGGTCACCGGCAGCGCCTTCAGCAGCGAGTCGGCCGCCCGCTACAACCTGGCCGAAAGCCGCTACGAGGGCCCGACCGGCATCACCGGGGTCCTGCAGGACATGTTCGTGCAGGCCGGGATGCCCGCGGTGTCGTTCTGGGCGGCCGTCCCCCACTATGTGTCCGCCCCGCCCAACCCCAAGGCGACGGTCGCGCTGCTCACCCGGGTCGAGGAGGTACTCGACATCGAGGTCCCGCTAGGCGCGCTGCCGGAGCAGGCCGAGGACTGGGAGCAGGCCGTCACCGAGATGACCGAGGACGACGAGGAGATCGCCGAGTACGTCCGGGGTCTCGAAGAACGTGGTGACGCCGAGGTCGACACCGACGAGGTCATGGCGAAGATCGACGGCGATGCGCTCGCGGCGGAATTCGAGCGCTACCTCAAGCGGCGTGGTGGGCCGGGATCGTTCGGTGGTTGATCGGTCCGGAGCCAGCCGGGGCTAGCCGATTTTCTCGATCGACACCACCGGCGTGGTGATGCGCCAGGTACGCACGTCCGGGTCGTCGGCGGCCCGAACCCAGAATTGCGCCGACTCCCCCACCCGGCACGACTTCACGCCGAGCAGCGGAATGTCCTCGGAGTCGCGCCGCAGTCTGCTGACGGTCCACTCTTCGTCGTCAGTGCCACCCACGCCGGGTGCGCGCAACAAAGTCTTGTCGTCCAGGTCGAGAAGATAGGTCGACGTCCGGGTGACGACAGTCCACACCCCGGAGTCGGTGTCCGGCTTGATCTCCTGCACGCGAGCCACGCGAGCACTGTACCGACTCGCGGCCGCAACCACACTGCAGGGTTTGTCAGATGATCTCGACGCCCAGTAGCGCGTCGACGGCCCTGGCCAACTCGCCGGGCGCGTCGGCGAAGCCGCCGATTCCGAGTTCGACGTCGGCACACCAAGCGTCGAGCGCGGCAAGCGCTTTCGGGGTGTCCAGATCGTCGGCGAGGTGTTGACGTACGCGGGCGATCACGGGTGCGGCATCCGGACCCGACGTGGCCGCCGCGGCGGTACGCCACCGCTGCAGACGCTGCTTGGCCGTGTCGAGGACCGCGTCGGTCCACATGCGGTCGGCGCGATAGTGATCCGCGAGCAGTGCCACCCGGATGGCGGCGGGGTCGACGCCGGCGCGCCGCAGCGCGGACACGAACACGAGGTTGCCGCGGCTCTTGGACATCTTCTCGCCGTCGAGGCCGACCATCCCCGTGTGCACGTAGTGCCGGGCGAATCGGCGCGCCCCGCGCAGAGCCTCGCCGTGCGCGGCGGAGAACTCGTGATGGGGAAAGATCAGGTCGTTTCCGCCGCCCTGGATGTCGAACTCGATCCCGAGCCGGTTCAACGCGATGGCCGCACACTCGATGTGCCAGCCGGGCCGGCCTGGGCCGAAGGGCGACTCCCACGACGGCTCACCCGGACGCACGGCTCGCCACAGAGCGGCGTCGAGCGGGTCCCGTTTACCCGGGCGGTCGGGGTCGCCGCCGCGTTCGGCGAAGAACTTCTCCATCGTCGCGCGGTCGTAGCCCGACTCGTATCCGAACTGTTCGGTCGCGTCGGCGCGGAAGTACACGTCGGGGAACTCCGGGTCGTCGACGACATAGGCCGCTCCGGAGGTCAGCAGTTTCTCCACCACCTCGACGACCTCGCCGATCGATTCGATCGCACCGATGTAGTCGCGCGGGGGTAGGACGCGCAACGCGGTCATGTCATCGCGGTAGAGCTGGATCTCGCGGCTCCCCAGCTCGCGCCAATCCACCCCGTCGCGTTCGGCCCGCTCGAACAGCGGATCATCGACGTCGGTGATGTTCTGCACGTAGTGCACGTCGTGCCCCTGGTCGCGCAGCACCCGGTTGACCTGATCGAAGGTCACATAGGTGGCCGCGTGGCCGAGATGGGTGGCGTCGTACGGGGTGATGCCACAGACGTACATCCTCGCCGTCGGGCCGGGCGCCACCGGCCGAATCGCGCGGTCGGCGGTGTCGTAGAGGCGGAGTGCTGGAGAGTCCCCGGCTACCACCGGGACATCTGGATCGGGCCAGGACTGCATGCCTCCACTGTATTGGCAGCCTCCCGGTCGCCCTCCGCTGCCCGCCGGCTAGGTGCGAGCCTGCGAGCCTCGGAGCCCCTGGCGAGGGAACATTGTCGTCTCACCAGGCCCTTCGAGGCTCTCGGCTAGCGCCTCGAGCACCTCAGGGAGCGGGAGGGGCGCCTCGAGCACCTCAGGGAGCTGTCAGAACGGCGGCCACGGAATCGGGCGGTGGCCGGGCGGCAGGGGCATGGCGGTCGTCTCGGCGATCACGAGCGTGCGAAGGGCAAGTGCGTCGATCTCGTCCCCGGTGATGTGCTCGGCCAGATCCGAACGCAGATCGTCGTCCGGCGATTCCAGCCGCCGCGCGAGATCGGCGAGGTCGGCGACGAGGTGCGCGGGCACGGTCTCACCCGCCCAGCCCCAGAGGACCGTGCGCAGTTTGTCCTCGGAATGCAGGCAGATGCCGTGGTCGATGCCGTAGACCCCGCCGTCCAGCCCCTCGAGAACGTGCCCGCCCTTACGGTCGGCGTTGTTGAGGATGACGTCGAGGACAGCCATCCGCTGCAGCCGCGGGTCGTCGGCGTGCACCAGTACCACCGGCTCGCCGATCGAGTCGAACGCTCGCAACACGGCCCGGTAGCCGACCGGAACGGCTCCCGGCGGGCACAGGTCGACCAGGTCCACCCGACCGTCCGGCAACTCACTCGGCGCACTCGGATGCGGGCGGTCGGTGTTGTCGGGTGTGTCGACCCACCGCTGGACCATGCCGAATCCCACGGGACCGTCACGCAGGACCGTCTCCGGGATGACACCCCACCCCAACGCATCGGAGATCAGGTACGACGCCACCTCGCGTCCGGCCAGGGTGCCGTCGGGGAAGTCCCAGAGCGGCACTTCACCCCGGACCGGTTTGTACACGCATCGCAGTTCGACGTCGTCGAGAACGACGTCGCACACGAGGGTCGCGTTACTGGCCGACGGAATCCGTCCCAGAACCACCAACTCGCCTCGTCGGAGGACGTCGACGACCTCCGCCGAGGATGATCCGGAGCCGGCCGGGTGGGGTTCTCCCTCGCCGATGCCCATGGGCTCACCGACCGACATCTCAGGCCCGCGGGCCGGACCCCGGCCCGTCCTCGGCAGACGGGTCGTCCGGCGAGTCGTCTGTCTGGTCGTCCTCCTCGGATGTCTCGAGCAGGCCGGGATCACCCTGGGCGGCCAGGCTGTTGAACACCTCGGGATCGATGAAGTCGAGCGATTTGCTCAGTTCGGCGCCGCGACGGTAGCCGTTGGTCCGCACGCAGAGGTGGCCGTCCGGGTCGAGCGGCTCACCACACATCGGGCACGGCTGACGTCCCGCCGAGATCACCGCGGACGAGCGCGCGGCGAACTCCCGCGCCGCCTCGGTGGACAGGAACACCCGAACGGCGTCGGGCCCCTCCTCGGTGTCGTCGAGCACGACACTCTCGTCGAATTCCCCCTCGGTGATGGCGAGCAGTTCGACCACCACGGCCTCCGACTCGGCGTCCCAGCCCAGCCCCATCGTGCCCACCCGGAACTCCGCGTCGACCGGCATCACCAGCGGACTGAGATCGTCGACCTGGTCGGTCTCCGGAGGTATCGGGGTGCCGAAGCGGCGATGGATCTCGTCGAGGAGTGCGCCGATACGGTCGGCGAGGATCTGGACCTGCTGCTTCTCCAGCATGACGCTGACAATGCGGGTTTCGTGCACGGCCTGGAGGTAAAACGTCCGATCGCCCGGCTGGCCGATGGTCCCGGCGACGAAGCGGTCCGGACTTCGGAACACGTGGATCGCGCGTGACATCACATCACCTCCCTGTCTGTGGGTCCCATTATCCCGCTGCCGGCGCGCTGCCCGCAGGCCCAACCGGCGCAGGCATCTCGTCGTGGGCGGTTCCGGTGCTGCCCCCGACCACCGCGTCATCGGCGGCGTCGTGCGCCGACCCGTTTGAATCGTCGGCGGTGGCACCCGGGTTTGCTTGCACCGGTGGCGGTTTCGGCACCGACAGCACCTCGGTGGTGTTCACCGTGTGCACGTACGGGCGAGTTGAGCCGTAGCGGATCACGCTGATCGACGCCGGATCGACGACGATGCGCTGGAAAGAATCCAGATGCATACCCATCGCGTCGGCGATCACCGACTTGATCACGTCGCCATGCGAACACGCCACCCAGACGCCCGAACCGTCCTCGCCGCCGTAGATGCGGTCGAGCGAGCGGATCGCGGCGACCGCCCGCGCCTGGACGTCCGCGAGTCCCTCGCCGTCCGGGAACACCGCTGCCGACGGCTGCTGCTGGACCACCTTCCACAGCGGTTCGGAGAGCAACTCGCGGATCGGACGGTTGGTCCACCCCCCGTAGTCGACCTCGGCGAGCGCGTCGACCACGACCTCGGGCACATCCTTGCGACCGTCTGAACCGTCGGTGGTCAACGCCGCGAGGAGCGGTGCCACCGTCTCTGCGCATCGCTGCAACGGGGAACGCGCGACGGCCCGGATCTCGTCACGGCAGACGCCGAGCCTGCGGACCAGGTCGTCGGCCTGCGCACGGCCGGTGTCGTCGAGACCCACACCGACGGTTCGTCCGGCGAGCACGCCCGAGGTGTTGGCCGTGGAGCGCCCATGGCGCACCAGAATCACGGTCATGAACCAACCTTAAGCACTGCCGAGGACGCACGTCTCACGTGGCGCTGATGGTCCCGGTCGTCAGCAGGATGATCACGAAGACACCGAGGATCACCCGGTAGGCGCCGAACCAGTTCATCGAGTGATGTCCGACGAACTTCAGCAACCACGCGATGGCCGCATAGCCGACGACGAAGGCGACGAGGGTCGCCACCAGCAACTGAGGTCCGGTCGACTGCATGCCCTCGCCGCTGGGGTGAAAGGCGTCGGGCAGGCTGAACAGGCCCGACGCGGTGACCGCGGGAATCGCGAGCAGGAACGAGAAGCGGAACGCAGCCTCGCGTTCGAGCCCGAGGAACAGCCCGGCGCTCGCGGTTGCGCCCGATCGGGACACGCCGGGCACGAGCGCCAGACACTGGGATGCGCCCATCACGAGTCCGTCGCGCAGGGTCAGCTGCTCCATCGAGCGCCGCTTTGTGCCGTAGCGTTCGGCCAGCCAGAACACACCCGAGAACAGGATCAGCACCGTCGCGACCAACCACAGGTTGCGTCCGGTGGTGCGGATCTCGTCCTTGAACACGAACCCGATCACACCGATCGGGATGGTTGCGAAGATCACATACCAGCCGATGCGGTAGTCGAGTCCGCGTTCGTCGGCGTTGCGCAGCCCGCGAAACCAGGCGGTCACGATGCGCACGATGTCCCGGGCGAAGTACACGAGCACGGCGGCCTCGGTCCCGAGTTGCGTGACCGCGGTGAACGACGCGCCCGCGTCCTCGCCGAACCAGAGTTCGGAGGCGATCCGCAGGTGGCCGGACGACGAGATCGGCAAGAACTCGGTCAAGCCCTGCAATGCACCCAGCACGATCGACTGGGTCCAGGTCATGGTGTCAGACATGCTCGACCCGGCCTGTGTCGATCCGGCCTGTGTTGATCCGGCCTGTGTTGATCGGGCCTGTGTTGATCGGCCCCAGGGTTCTCCGCACAATGCGATTGGCATGAGTCACGGCGCCCGATCGTACGCGGCGCCCGCGGCAGCGCTCGTCGAGCGCACCGACCCGCCGAGTCCGCCCCGACCTCTCTGCGCAGTCTCGGTTCACGCAAGATGGGGTCATGCAGCATTTCCGCGTCCGGGTCGTCGGCGCTCTCGCCGCCGTCGCCCTCACGCTCGTCGTTGCCGGATGCGGTTCGTCGACCGACGACCGCCCGGATGTACCGACCGTGACCCCGGCGAGCGCGCTCGACTCGCCGCCTGCCCGCACCCCCGCCGGGGTCGTCGTGCCCGCCCCGGCCGGTGCGCGGGCGATGGCGCTGTCGGGGCCCACGCTTGCGCTGCTGTCATCGGACGGACGTTCTGTGCAGCGGTATGCCACCGCGTCGCTCCCGAACACACCGACCGGGCCCCGAACAACGACTGGCACCCCGACGCCGACCGCTGAGCTGACGGTGTTGACCGGGGTCGGCGACGGAACCTTCGTCGGCGCCGGACCCGACACCCTGCTACGTATCGACGCGAACGGACGCACCACAGCCACCCCCACCGAGGTCGCCGCGCCCACCGCGGTTGCGGTGACGGCTGATCGGCGCACGGTGATCGGCACCGACACCGGGCATGTCGTCGTCTTCGGTCCCGACGGGGCACGTCAACGTGACATCGCCGGCTTCGTCCGGGTCGACGACCTGACCGTCTCGCCATCCGGCGCAGACCTTGCGGCCGAACAGGTCGTCGTCCTGGACCGGGCACAGTCGTCGGTGACGCCGATCGACCTCGACACCGGGGAACTCGGTCCCGCGTTGCGAGCCGGAAACGGTGCCACGACGTCGACCGTCGACCGCTACGGACGAGTCCTCGTGGCCAACACCCGCGACAACGAGATCATCGGATTCTTCGGCTCGCCGCTGGTGATGCGGTTCCGCTATCCGCTACCCGACGGCCCGTACGCCGTAGACTACGACGACAAGCGAAACCTGCTGTGGGTGTCGACAACCGGGAACAACGAGGTGGTGGCCTATGACCTTGCCGACGGTGAGCCCCGTGAGACGACCCGCTTCTCCTCGGTCACACAACCTGACCGCATCGCCGTCGACGACTCCACCGGGGTGGTTTACGTCCTCTCCGCACGTGACGGCGGATTGCAGGTCGTCGCACCCGCCGGGCAGCGTCCACAGGGGCCGCAGGGCGGGTGATCATGTCGGCTAAGGGACACCGTCACCTGACCCCGCAGGGTCGAGTCGGAGCACGGCTCGGCGCCCGGTATCCGGCGGGCTGGGAGGTCACGTCCGAGGACTACGAGTGCCTGCTGCTCCGGCTTCCACCGGAGGTGACCCGCGTGACCGCGTCGATGCGCCTGGCGCTCGAAGCCGAGTTCGGTGGCTGGGAATTGTCGCGTGTGCGGCTCTACTCGGATGGCACGCGCAAAGTGCTGCTCCGCCGCAAACGTCCGCCACGCCGTCCCGGTCCCGGCCACCCCGATCGAAACCATCCCGGACAGGACGCGACCGCGTGCTGAGAAGAAGCCTGCATGCCGTGAACGGCGTGGCGTACCCGCTGCTGCTCAAACTGATGTTCCTGCTCTCCCCGGAACGGATTCACCACATCGCTTTCACCGCGATCAGCCTCACCGGGCGCGTGGCTCCCCTACGTTTCGGGGCGGCCAGGGTTCTGGCCACCCACGATCCCGTCCTGCGTCAGCGGGTGTTCGGCGTCGACTTCCCCGCCCCGTTCGGGCTCGCGGCCGGCTTCGACAAGTCGGCGGGCGCGGTGAACGCTTGGGGACAGCTGGGTTTCGGCTTCGCCGAGATCGGGACCATCACCGGTCGCGCCCAGCCGGGCAACCCGGCGCCCCGGCTCTTCCGCCTGCCCGCCGATCGCGCGCTGATCAATCGGATGGGCTTCAACAATCCGGGCGCCGACGCGGCAGCCGAACATCTGGCCAAGGTCCGGCCCGGGCCGGTTGCCGTCCCCATCGGAGCCAATATCGGCAAGACCAAGGCCGTAGCCGTCGAGGACGCCGTCGACGACTACCGCTACTCGGCCCGGCTGCTCGGCCCGCTGGCCGACTTCGTCGTCGTGAACGTCAGCTCGCCCAACACGCCCGGCCTGCGCGACCTGCAGGCCGTGGACTCGTTGCGCCCCATCCTCACTGCGGTGCAGGACGAAGTCAGCGTGCCCGTCCTGGTCAAGATCGCTCCCGATCTCGCCGACGATGACATCGACGCGGTCGCCGACCTCGCCGTCGAACTCGGACTGGCCGGCATCGTCGCCACCAACACGACCATCTCTCGAACCGGTCTGCGCACACCCGAGGACGATGTGGCAGCGATGGGTGCGGGTGGCCTGTCGGGCGCGCCGCTCGCCGACCGATCCCTGGCCGTGCTGCGCCGGCTGTACACACGCGTCGGCGGCCGTATCGCCCTGGTCTGCGCCGGTGGCATTGAAACCCCCGACCAGGCGTGGGAGCGCATCTGCGCAGGAGCCGACCTCCTGCAGGGCTACACCGGCTTCATCTACGGCGGACCGTTGTGGGTCAACGAGATCCACAACGGCCTCGCCGAGCGGGTACGGCAGGCCGGCTTCGCTTCCCTCGCCGACGCGGTCGGCAGCGATAATCGGGCCGGCTAAGGGCCTATACGTCTTCGGAAGGCTGTTCGTAGGTGCCGACGATCGTCGCGCGGCCGATCGCATGCGAGAACAGATTGAATCCGAGGTAGGCAGGCGTCGCACCGTCGGGCAACTCCAGCGATGCCACGTCCACCGCGTGCACGACGACGAAGTAGCGATGCGGGCCGTGTCCGGGGGGCGGCGCCGCCCCGATGAAACGCTTCACCGAAGCGTCACCGGCCAGGCTCACCGCGCCGTCGGGCAGGCCGCTGCCGGACTCGTCGCCGGCACCCTCGGGCAGACTCGTCACCGAGGCGGGGATGTCGGCGACCGCCCAGTGCCAGAATCCCGATGCCGTCGGGGCGTCGGGGTCGTACACGGTGACCGCGAAACTCTTGGTGTCCGAAGGGAATCCCGACCAGCTCAGCTGCGGCGACAGGTCTTCTCCCCCGGCACCCATGATGCCGCTCACCTGCTGGTTGCGCAGCGGCCGGCCGTCGGTGACGCTGTCGGAGGTCAGCGTGAAGCCCGGCAGGCTGGGCAACGCGTCATAGGGATCGAAACTCGGCATCGGGTCAACCCTTCTCGTCTGCTGGTGGTGTTCACCACCATATGCGTCTATTGCGGCGCGGTGGTCAACTGTGGTGCAGAAAGTGCTCAAACACTTTGGTGCCGAACAGAAGTGCGTCCACGGGAACCCGCTCGTCGACGCCGTGGAAGAGCGCGGCGAAGTCGAGGTCGGCGGGAAGTTGCAGCGGCGCGAACCCGAAGCAGCGGATGCCGAGCTTGGCGAAGGCCTTCGCGTCGGTGCCGCCGGACAACATGTACGGGACCGTTTTGCCGTCCGGATCGTGAGCGAGGATCGCGTCGTTCATCGCATCGACGAGGTGGCCGTCGAAGGTCGTCTCGTACGAGTCGAGATGGCTGATCCACTCGCGGGTGACGTTGGGTCCGATGAGTTCGTCGATCTCCTTCTCGAACGCGGCCTGCCGCCCGGGCAGCACCCGGCAGTCCACCACGGCTTCGGCCTTCTGCGGGATGACATTGGCCTTGTAGCCCGCCTTGAGCATGGTCGGATTGGCGGTGTCGCGGAGCGTGGCGCCGATGATCCGGGCGAGACTGCCGAGCTTGAACAGCGTGGTGTCGAGGTCCGGCGCGTCGGGTCGCAGATCGAGCCCGGTCTCCTCGGATACGGCGGCCAGGAATTCGGCCACCGAATCGGAGATGACCAACGGAAAGGTGTGGCGACCGATGCGGGCCACCGCCTCGGCGACCTCCGTGACGGCATTGTCGGCGTGCAGGAACGAGCCGTGGCCTGCGGTGGCGTCGGCGGTGAGGCGCATCCAGGCGATGCCCTTTTCGGCGGTTTCCACCAGGTAGAGGCGTCGTTGCGTGCCGTCCGGTCGGTCGACGGTCAGCGAGAAGCCGCCGACCTCACCCACCGCCTCAGTGATGCCCTCGAACAGGTCGGAGCGGTTCTCCACCAGCCAGTGCGAACCCCACTTCCCCCCGGCCTCCTCGTCGGCGAGGAAGGCGAACACGATCTCGCGCGGCGGAACCGTGCCGTCCCGTTTGAACTGGCGGGCCAGCGCCAACGCCATGCCGGCCATGTCCTTCATGTCGATGGCGCCCCGACCCCAGATGTAACCGTCGGCCACCGACCCGGAAAACGGGTGCACGCTCCAGTCGGCGGGTTCGGCAGGCACGACGTCGAGATGGGCATGGACGAGGAGCGCCCCGTGTTCTGAATCGGGCGGACCGGCCAGGCGGGCGAACACATTGCCGCGACCCGGACGCCCGGATTCGACATACTGCGTTGTGTAGCCGACCTCTTCAAGCTGCTGGGCGACCCATTTCGCGCACTCCTCCTCACCCTTGGTGGTCTCCGGTTCCCCGGTGTTGCTGGTATCGAACTGGATCAGCCGGCTGACCAGATCGACCACTTCGTCGACCGCGCGTGGGCCCTCACTCTGGGAAGTCACACCTGTTTCCTACGGGATTTGGGATAGACGGGCAACCTCGGTTATGGTTGTGCGCGCTGTGGTGGCGACCAGTTCGCCGCCGACGCGTCCGAGTGGCGGAATGGCAGACGCGCTAGCTTGAGGTGCTAGTGCCCTATTAACGGGCGTGGGGGTTCAAGTCCCCCCTCGGACACCACCGACAACCCCCGGTCATCGACCGGGGGTTGTCTGCACTCTGGTTCAGTTTGAAAGGCAACGGTATGCGCATATACGCATCCGCGGGCCTATCGATGTCATCGGGGACGGCCATCGGGTGGTCATCGACAGTCGGAAGCGCGATCCGCGCGGCGACGATGATCCACGAAAAATAGGGGAAGAAACTCGTCCCCTATCCCTGGAGTCCTCCCCGCGAACTTTCTCGCGGACGACTCAACAAGCAGGGGCAGAAAGTAGGGGAAAAACCTTCCCCTACTTTCAGTGGTCCGGCGCCTCGCTGACGTGGCCCGTTCGCCTGCCCTTCGAGGCATCCCTCGGCCGGCGCCTCGGGCACCTCAGAGAGCGGTGGGGTGGTGGACGCTTATGCGCAGGCCAGAGCGCTAGTCACCTAACTCTTCGGATCAGGACGGACCGGCGAGCGCGGCGATTCGTCCTGTCGGATAGGGCAATTCGATGCCGTGCTGTTCGTAGGCACGCAGCACGTCGCGGCGGATGCGGCGAGACACCGACCACTGGCTGTTCGGTTTCGTCTTCAATGTCATACGCAGAGTGATCATGTCGGGCGCGACGTCCTGGACGCCGAGCATCTCCGGTTCGGCGAGCACGTCGTCGCGAATACCGTCGTCGCGCACCGCATTCCGTGCGGCCTCCAGCGCGACCTCTTGTGCCCGGTCCACATCTGCGCTGAGTGCGACCGGAACCTCGACCCGGGCGACGGCATACTCCTGACTCATGTTGCCGACGCGGATGATCTCGCCGTTGCGCACGTACCAGAGTGTGCCGTCGATGTCGCGCAGGGTGGTGATCCGCAAACCGACCGACTCGACTTCGCCGGTCGCCTCGCCGAGATCGACGATGTCACCGACGCCGTACTGATCCTCGAGGAGCATGAAGATGCCGCTGACAAAGTCGCGGACAAGGTTCTGCGCACCGAAACCTATTGCGAGACCGACAACTCCGGCCGACGCGATGAACGGCGCGATGTTCACGCCGAGAACGCTGAGGACCGACAGCACCACCCAGACCAGCAGAATCATGGACACCGTCGACTTGAGCACGGACCCGATCGTCCGGGCACGCTGTGCGCGGCGCTCGGCAGCCTCCGGGTTACGTGTTGCCGGCGTCCGTTCACGGAGGTGTCTGATCAGGAACGGCTTCGACGCGCCGTCCCGTCCCCCGGCGCCCGGCCGGCGGGTGGCGCGATCGATCGCCCGGTGCATCACGAATCGAACAATCAAAGCGATGACGACATACGAGGCGATCCGGATTGGATTCTCGATGATCCACTCGCGATTTGTCTCCGTCCATTCGAAAGCAAGGTGAGTAGTCATGTGCACCCACCGTACGGATCTCACACGGGGTGTCGAATCGTCCACGGATGCATACGCGCGAGAATGGGCGGGTGACCCAGCATCTGTTCTTCGACTGCGACACCGGCATCGACGATTCGGTCGCGCTGCTGTACCTGCTGGCCCGGACCGACGTCGATCTCGTCGGTGTGGCCTCGACCGCCGGTAACGTCCCGGTCGACGTCGTCGCAGCCAACAATCTCGCCTGGCTTGCGCTGTGCGGACGCACCGACATCCCCGTGCACGTCGGGTCGGCGTCGCCGCTCGTGGCCGATCTCATGACCACCGAAGACACCCACGGTCCCCTCGGCGTCGGATACGCCGAGCTACCGGCGGCCTCCGTGCTGCCGAGCCCGGTGACCTCCGCCGATGCGTGGATCGACGCGACCCGCGCGCATGCCGGCGAGTTGGTCGGACTGGTCACCGGCCCGCTGACCTCGCTGGCCACCGCCGTCCGCCGCGACCCAGACCTGCCGGGACGACTCCGCCGACTGGTGATCATGGGTGGCGCATTTCACACTCACGGAAACACCACTCCCGTCTCGGAATGGAACGTCGCGGTCGACCCGGAGGCCGCCGCCGAGGTGTTCGCGGCTTTCGGCAGCGGTCCCGCGCCGGCACCGATCGTGTGCGCACTCGACCTCACCGAGTCGGTGGCGCTGACACCCGACCACCTGGTGCGTCTTGCTGCCGCGGCATCGAGTTCGCCGATCGAGTACGCCGATCCGGGCGACGAGCGCGGCTTGCGGTCGGTCGCCGACAATCCCGTCATCCGGCATCTCATGGACGCGCTGCGCTTCTACCTCGAGTTCCATGACGAGCACGACGAGGGGTACATCGCGCATCTCCACGATCCGTTCGCGGCACTGGTCGCACTCGCCCCCGACATCGTGAGCACCATTCCGGCCCGCGTGTCGGTCGAACTGACCGGCACGCACACGCGCGGGATGACGGTCGCCGACGAACGCTCGATGACACCCGGCGGACCCAACGCGCGCATCGCGGTCGCCACCGATGTGGATGCGGTCTTCGACGAGCTCATCGACCGTATCGGACGGTTCGCCAAAGACGTGGTGGCCGAACCGAACTCGCAGCGGCCACCGCAGTGAATCGGAATTCTTCCGACCCGGTCCACCCGCGCGGCGTAGCGTTGCGCCTGTGACACGACTCGGATACCAGATCCCCAACTTCACCTATCCCGGCGTGGAACCCGAGCGACTGTTCCCCGCCATCACTCGTCAGGCGGTCGACGCCGAGACCCACGGATTCGACACGATCTTCGTGATGGATCACTTCTACCAACTGCCGATCCTCGGTACGCCGGATCAGGAGATGGTCGAGTGCTACACGCTGCTCTCGGCACTGGCCCAGCACACGTCCCGGGCGCGGCTGTCGGCCCTCGTGACCGGAAACACCTACCGCAATCCCACCCTGCTCGCGAAGACCGTCACCGCGCTCGACGTGGTGTCGGAAGGACGGGCCCAGCTCGGGATCGGCGCCGGATGGTTCGAACTCGAACACGATGCCCTCGGCTTCGAATTCGGCACATTCACCGACCGTTTCCAGAAGCTCGAAGAAGCCCTCGTGATCATTCTCGGCATGCTGCGCGGCGAACGGCCCAGCCTCGACGGCAAGTGGTACCGCGTTCACGACGCGATCAACTCGCCCGCTCCCCTGGGACGGATTCCGGTGATGATCGGTGGCGGTGGCGAACGCAAGACTCTGCGGCTCGTCGCACAGTATGCCGACGAATCCAACTTGATCTGCGCCCCGAACGAGATCGCACGCAAACTCGACGCCCTCGCCGGCCACTGCGAGACGCTCGGTCGGGACAGGTCGGAAATCACTGTGACACTGCAGACGTCCGCCTGTATCGCACCGACACACGACCAGGCAACGCACGAGTTCGAGGCATATCTCGCACGCAATCCCGCAGCCGAGGTCCGTCGGGCGTCGACGATTGTCGGCGACCCCGACGAGGTGGCGGCCCGCTACACCGATCTGTTGGCCACCGGGATCGACGGCGTGACCGTCAACGCACCGGCGAACTGCCACATCGACGGCCGTGTCGCGCTGCTCGGCCAGACACTCGCCCCGTTGATCACGTAGTTCGCGGAGCTCAGTCGTCTCCGTCGGCCTCGTGATGGTCGAGGTTGACGGTCCCGCTGCGCCAGTACCCGTCCACCTTGACGCGGTTCTTCGGCAGGCCGAGTTCGCGACGGAGGTAACGGCGGATCGGCTTGAGAGAGTTCGCCTCACCGGCCACCCAGCAATAGAACTCGCCGGCCGGCATCTCGTGAGACCGGATGGCGTCGTAGAGCAGCGTGCTGTTTCCGGGTGCCGCGTCGCCGCGATGCAGAACGTGCACCGTGGTCGACGGTCGGTCGGGCAATTCGACCTCGGCGTCGGGCCCGGACACCTCGACGAAGGCGATCACCCGCTTGTCCGCGGGCAGTTCCTCGAGCCAACGCGCCAGCGCCGGGATCGCTGTGTCATCGGCGCCGAGGAGATAGGCGTCGTATCCGGTCGGATAAATGTGCGAGCCGCGAGGTCCGAGCATGCCGAGGCGATCGCCGCGGGTTGCCGTCGCAGCCCAGGACCCGGCGACGCCGTGCGTGTGCACCACGAAGTCGATGTCGAGCAGGCCGGCCGCCCGGTCGAACGCACGCACCGTGTAGTCCCGGTAGATCGGAAACGGCCCCTCGGTGGGCAACTGCATGCCATCCGAGCCGGTTTGGGGCATCTCGACCCGGCCGGTGTCGGGGTGAGCGAAGAAGAGTTTGACGTGGTCGTCGGGCGCCATGTGGACGAAGTGGAAGCCATCCGGTTCGGTGATCCGGAACGTGACCCGCTTCATCTGCGGACTGAGGTCTGCGACCGCCTCGACCTCGATGGTGCGCGCCACGAGATCGTGCATGGTGAGCCGGAGCTCGGTGGAGTGCGGTCGCAGGTCGGTGCCGTTCATGCTTGGTGCCCCATGGGAAGGTGAGACTACCCTAATCGCGAACCGAGAGGAGTCGTGGTGCCGCGCTCGATCTATCTCGACGTGTCCCCGTTGCGGGACAGCGCGCCATTCCGGCGAATCTTTGTCGCACGGTTGATCTCGCTCGTGGCGATCGGTCTACTCCTGGTGTCGGTTCCGGTCCAGATGTGGAATCTCACGCAATCGAGTGCTCAGGTGGGTGCGGCCACCGCAGTCACCGGCGCCACCACCTTCCTCGGAATGCTCGTCGGCGGGACGCTCGCCGACCGTTTCGACCGCAAACGCCTGATCCTGGTGGGCCGCACGGGTGCCGGTGCATCATTTGCCGGTTTGGCCGCAAATGCGTTCGGCGCCTACGGTGGTGAGCCGAGCGTGGCGATCGTCTATCTCCTCGCCGGAGTCGACGGCCTCATCGGCGCTTTGTCCACGTCTGCGTTGATGGCGGCGGTACCGACGCTGATTCCCCGCGAAAAGCTGGTGGCGGTAGGCGCTTTGAGTTCATTGACGGTTCGGCTGGGCACCGCCGTGTCTCCCGGCATCGCCGGTCTCCTGATCGCATCGGCCGGGGTCGAATGGGCGTACGTCACCGCCGCTGCGCTCGCGACGATCACCGTCCTCATCCTGATCGGGCTGCCGGCGATGCCACCGGACGGTCCGCGCATGTCAGACGGACCGCTTCCCGAGCGGCCCTCACTGATGCGCTTCCTGTCGACGACGCCCGTCGTCCCGGGGGTGATGGCGGTTGGGGTGCTCGCGATGCTGGGCGCCGGTGTCGTCGCTCTGCTGCCCGGCCTGGTGGCCGAACGCTTCGGCGGCAGCGCCGCCGTCACGGGTGCGATGTATGCGGCGGTGGCAACCGGTGCGATGATCGCGGCGCTCACCAGTGGCTGGATGACAGATCTGCGTCGCCCCGGACTGGTTTTGCTGGCCGCGCTGATCCTCGCCTTCTCGGCGCAGATACTGTTCGGCCTCGCACCCCTGCTGTGGTTGGCGATCGGTCTGCTGCTCACCGTCGGTTTCCTGGAAGCTGCGCAGGAAGTGTTGCGCTATGCGCTGATCCAGCGGAACACTCCGGGACCGCTGCTCGGTCGGGTGAACGGGATCTGGATGGCGCAGGAGGTCGGCGGCGTGACAGTGGGTGCCGTGGTGGCCGGACTGATCGGCTCCGCATGGGGCGCCTCCGACGCGATCGTCTACTACGGCATCGTGATGGTGGGCTTGTCGATCGCTGCGGCGCTGCTCTTGTCTGGGCTGAGGGGCACACGCGGCCGCAACCCGGCTCAGGTCCGAGGCGACGTGGAGCGCACGAGCAGGTGAGGTTACCCTCACAGGGATGTCAATCGTGAAGTACCTCTCCCAGTTGCTGCGCACGAGTGTCGTCGCCGTGGTGGCGATCGCCGTGTGCTCGATCACCGCCTGTACGGCACCCACCGAGGAGGAGACCCACGAGGTCACGGTGGAACTGCTCGGTGGGCACACGGCAACGGTCGACGTGCCAACGAAGCCCCAGCGCGTGATCAGCCTGCTCAGCAACTGGACCTCGACGCTGGCAGCACTCGACATCCCGATCACCGCCGAGTTCGTTTAAGACGGGTACGGCGGCCCGAACAACTCCTTCCCGTGGACACCCGAACACGACGCGGAGGTGGTGGTGATCCAGGCCGATACACTCCCCACCGTCGACGCGATGGCCCGATTCGAGCCCGACCTCATCATCGCCGGCACCGCCCTCGACGCCGATCGCTTCGCCGCCTACACCAAACTCGCACCGACGATCACCGTGCTGAATCCGAATGGGCCAGTCGACAGTTGGCAGGACATCGCCACCGCAGCAGGCAAGATCTTCGGCAAGGAAACCGCCGCCGCGGACCTTGTTGGACGCACCCAACGCAACGTCGACGCCTTCAAGGCGAAGTACCCTGCCGCGGCAGGCAAGACGTTCACCTACGCGCTGTTTCAGACCACAGGCAGCTTCGGGGCCATCAACTCGACCAAGGATCCCGCTGCCGCTCTCCTCACCGAATTGGGTTTTGTTCTGAATCCGCGTCTCGCTGCCATGAACAAGGGGGCGGTCACACGCTCGCGCTTGTCGGCCGAGCGCATCGACCTCCTCGATTCCGATCTGCTCCTCGCCTACACGCTGGGCGACCCTGCCGCTCTCGCACGAATTCCCGGCTGGAACTCCCTGACCGCGGTGAAGGACGGGACGGTTCTCTACCTCAACAACGACACCTCCCCCGCCTTCAGCGTCCCGAGCGCACCGTCGGTGGACTACGTCATCGCGACGCTGAGTCCCATCGCATCCCGCCTGTGACATTCCGACGCTTCGGCTGCGACATTCCTCCTGCGACATTCCTCCTGCGACATTCCTCCTGCGTGCACTTCATCTACACCCATCGTCGCCGGCGCGGCCGGCATCAGCGGTCCCTGGACACCGTGCGGGACCGATTCGGCATCCGTTGCGGACCACTCGACCCAAGGCCCTCCGAGACCCACGATGACCGCGGGTACGTCGGGCGGGCGGCCGGGTAGGTCAGCGCGTCGGCCAGCCCTGTCGATCGGCCCAGGCGAGGCCCGTGGCCTCGGCCCACGGCCCCAGTCCGTGCCCGGCAGAGTACTGGCGGAAGTCGATGCGCGCACCGTTGCGTCGTGCCTGCTCGACCCAGTTGCGGGTGAGCGGTTCGAATGCCACTGGGTCAAAATAGCCCTGCTGCACCAGCATCGGCGATCCGAAGCCGGCGGTCGGGACACGGGTGTACTCGCGCAGCGCCGGGATCAGCGGGCCGTCGGCGAGCGGGCGTGAGATCAACTGTCCGACAGTGATACCGCGCGTCGCCCGACCCTGGTTGGGGTAGCACAGCGTCTTGGCGTCGTCGACCACCTTGCGCCCCAACGGCGTCAGATACGACGACACCCGCGCATCGGGCCGGGCGGCGTCCAAGCCTGCCATCACATAGGAGAAATACGTGGCGTAGTCGGGAATCGCTACGGGCGGCACTCCCGGACGCAACAACGAGAAGTAGTCGGCGATGTCGACCGGCGGCGCATTGACCAGACCCCCGACGTTCACCAGCTCCGGCGCGTACGACGACGCGATGCGAGTCGCCCAGATCGCGGTGTGCCCGCCCTGGGAGCCGCCGCCGGTCACGTATCCCCGCGAGGTGGTCCCGGACGTCTTCTGCGATACGAGATTGCGCGCCGCACGCACCGAGTCGATGACGTTACGAGCCGCAGTTTGTCCATCGAGGTAGGTGTGCGGCCCGGGACTTCCGATACCCGCATACTCGCTGGCGGCGATGACATATCCGTCACGCAGCCACGGGCCGAGCCAATCGTCGTATCGGCCGCCCATCCGATCGGTCACCGTGCACTTGCCGCCGAGGCCCGCGGTGCCATGTGCGTAGCCCAGCACCCGCCATCCGCCCAATCGCTTCACCGCGGGGATCATCACGGTGCCCCGGACTCCGATGAGCTTTCCGGTGTGATCCGGGGACAGATACGTGACGCGATAGACCTTGCCGGCGCCGGCCACCCGGGCGTCGGGGGCGGCGGTGATGTCAGTGACGCCTACCAGATCCCCCGCACGCGACGGCGCCGCGTCGACGTGCGCGGACCTGGTTGTTGCGATCAGCATCGACACTCCCGCCACCAGGACCGCGATCACCGCGATCCGCGAGAATCTGCCCAACACCAGCCCACCCGACACCCTGACACCTCTCGGCCGATTCTCATCGCACCCGAGCACGTCGGGCGCCTTAGGTCAACCTAAGTGATCTAGCAGCTACGATCAAGCCTCGGTGCTGTCGAATGCCTCGACGATCTCCTGCGCCGCCAGAGCCGGCGTGAGATCGCCCGTGCGCAAACGCTTCTCGACGTCAGTACGGATCGATCGAACCGCCGGGGAGTCGTCGAGCCGGGACAGCACCAGGTCGTGCACCATGGCCCACGTCCAGTCGATTTGCTGCTGATTCCGGCGGGCAACAAACTCGCCTGCCTCCGTCAGTACGCGATTGTGTTCGCGCACGGTGTCCCAGAACTCGGCGACCCCGGAGTTCTCCAGGGCACTCATCGTCAACACCGGCGGCGTCCACAGGGTGTCATGCGGATAGATCATCTTGAGTGCGTTCTTCAGTTCGCGCGCAGCCGATTTCGCTTCGTTGAGGTGTTTGCCGTCGGCCTTGTTCACCACCACGACATCCGCGAGTTCCAGCACACCCTTCTTGATGCCCTGCAACGAATCGCCGGTGCGGGCCAGGGTGAGGAACGTGAACGTGTCGACCATGTTGGCAACCGTCACCTCGGATTGGCCGACCCCGACCGTCTCGACGAGCACGACGTCGAAACCCGCGGCCTCCACCAGCACGATGGATTCGCGGGTCGCCTTCGCGACGCCACCGAGCGTGCCCGAGGTCGGCGACGGACGAATGTAGGCGTCCTTGTGCACCGAGAGCTTCCCCATGCGGGTCTTGTCACCCAGGATCGAGCCACCGGTGCGCGTCGACGACGGATCCACCGCCAGCACCGCGACCTTGTGGCCCTGCTCGATGAGGTGCATGCCGAGCGCCTCGATCGTCGTCGACTTGCCGACGCCTGGGACACCGGTGATGCCCACCCGAAAGGACTTGCCCGCGTGCGGGGTCAGGCGCAGCAGCAGTTCTTGGGCGGCGGCCCGATGATCCGGACGCTTGGACTCGACGAGGGTGATCGCGCGAGCCAGGTCGGCACGCCGGTCGGCGAGAACTGCCTCTTCGAGAGCGTCGACGTCGACAGGTCTGCGCTGTACCGGCGCCTTGGGCACTGGTTGCTCGGCCATCACTCCGATGCGGCTCCGGCCAGCTCCAGGCCGAGGTTGTCGGCCAGCTTCGTGATGAGCTCCACCGCCGAGTCGGCGATCACGGTGCCCGGCGGGAATATCGCGGCAGCACCTGCGTCGTAGAGTTCGTCGAAGTCGCCGGGCGGGATCACCCCGCCCACCACGATCATGATGTCGGGACGCCCGACATCGGCCAGCGCCTGACGCAGCGCGGGCACCAGGGTGAGGTGTCCCGCGGCAAGGGAGGAGACGCCGACGACGTGCACGTCGTTGTCCGCGGCCTGCGCGGCGACCTCCTCCGGCGTGGCGAACAGCGGACCCACGTCGACGTCGAAGCCGAGGTCGGCGAAGGCGGTGGCGATGACCTTCTGGCCGCGGTCGTGACCGTCCTGCCCCATCTTGGCGACCAGCACACGAGGGCGACGACCTTCGGCGTCCGCAAACTTCTTGACGACCTCGATGGCCGCCTCGACGTTGCTCACGTCTCCTGCCTCATGCCGGTACACCCCGCTGATGGTCTTGATCTCTGCCTGATGGCGACCATAGACCTTTTCCATGGCGGCCGAGATCTCACCGACGGTCGCCTGGTGTCGCGCCGCTTCGATGGCCAGGGCCATCAGGTTGTTCTCCATGCCACCCTCGCTGCTGGCCGCAGCACGGGTGAGATCGGCGAGCGCGGCCTCGACAGCCGAGTTGTCGCGCTGTGCCCGAAGGCGTTCCAGCTTCTCGAGTTGCTCGGCGCGCACCTTGGAGTTCTCGACCTTGAGGACCTCGATCTCCTCGTCGTCGGCCACCTGGTACTTGTTCACGCCGACCAGCGGCTGCTGCCCGGAATCAATCCGAGCCTGCGTGCGGGCGGCCGCCTCTTCGATGCGCAGCTTCGGCAGACCCTCGTTGATGGCCTGTGTCATACCGCCGGTGGCCTCGACTTCGCGGATGTGCTCGCGCGCCTTCTGGGCCAGCTGATGGGTGAGCCACTCTACGTAGTTCGATCCGGCCCACGGATCGATCGGTCGCGTCGTCCCCGACTCCTGCTGCAACAACAGCTGCGTGTTACGTGCGATGCGTGCCGAGAAGTCGGTGGGCAACGCGATCGCCTCGTCGAGCGCGTTGGTGTGCAGCGATTGCGTGTGGCCCTGGGTGGCGGCCATCGCCTCGATGCAGGTGCGCGCGACGTTGTTGAACACGTCCTGTGCGGTCAGCGACCATCCCGATGTCTGCGAATGTGTACGCAGCGACAGCGATTTGGCGCTCTTGGGCTCGAAGTCGGCAACCAGCTCGCTCCACAGCAGACGCGCGGCGCGAAGCTTGGCGACCTCCATGAAGAAGTTCATGCCGATGCCCCAGAAGAACGAGAGACGCGGCGCGAACTTGTCGATGTCGAGTCCCGCCTCGAGCCCGGCCCGGATGTACTCGACGCCGTCGGCGAGCGTGTACGCGAGTTCGAGGTCGGCGGTCGCCCCGGCTTCCTGAATGTGATAGCCGGAGATGGAGATCGAGTTGAACTTCGGCATCTTCTGGCTGGTGTACTCGAAGATGTTGGAGATGATCCGCATCGACGGCTTCGGCGGATAGATGTAGGTGTTGCGGACCATGAACTCTTTGAGAATGTCGTTCTGGATGGTCCCGGCGAGCTTCTCCGGCGGCACACCCTGCTCCTCGGCGGCCACCACGTACAGCGCGAGGATGGGCAGCACCGCACCGTTCATCGTCATCGACACCGACACACTGCCGAGGTCGATGCCGTCGAACAGCTGGCGCATGTCGAGGATCGAGTCGATCGCGACGCCGGCCATGCCGACGTCACCGGCGACGCGCGGATGGTCGGAGTCGTAGCCGCGGTGGGTGGCGAGGTCGAAGGCGACCGACAGACCCTTCTGTCCCGCAGCCAGATTGCGCCGGTAGAACGCATTGGATTCCGCGGCGGTCGAGAAGCCGGCGTACTGGCGAATCGTCCACGGCTGATTGACGTACATCGTCGGATACGGACCGCGGATGAACGGTGCCGCACCCGGAATCGAGTCGAGCGGATAGGCGTGCTCGGAGTCGTGGGTGATCGCATCACGATCCGAGCGGGTGTACAGAGGTGCGACGTCGATCTGTTCCGGCGTGTTCCAGGTGACCTGGTCGACGGTGTAGCCGTGTGCGCCTGCGAGTTCTTCGACGGCCGCCGAGCCGTCGACAGCCGAACTCTCCGGTGCGGCAACCGCATCGGTGAGTGACACGTCGGCGAAGGAGGGCACTGCTGCAGTGGTCGGTTCGGTCTGGGTCATGATGATGCTCCCACCGGCGCGGATGCGCCCGCTGTCTCGTCGAGCTGGTCGAGCAGTTCGGTCAGGGTGGCCACTGCGTCGATGCCGACGCGCAGCGATCCGTCGGGACGGTCGTCGGATTCCGGCCATTCCCGGTCGGGCCCCGCCAACAACACGCGCCCGACTCCGGCTGCGCGAGCCGCGGCCAGCGCCGCGGGTCCGTCGTCGGCGTAGCGCGACTTGGTGCCACAGATGACCGCGATCGTCGCGCCCGAGTCGGTGACGGCCGCGCCGATCGTCTCCGACGTGAGCGGTCCGGGATTGACCGCGGAGATGCCGCCCGAAGCCAAGAGATTGGCGACGAACGTCGTGCGGCCGTTGTGTTCGGCGACGCTGCCGAGCGGGATGAGCAGAATCGACGGTCGGGTGCCGCGTTCCGCCAGGATCGCGTCGGAGCGGTCGCGGAGTGCTTCGAACGGACGGCCGATGCGCGCCAGCTTCGGTGTGCCGGTCACCAGCCCCGCCGTGGTGCCCGAGACGGTGGTCCCGGAAGCAGTGGCACCCAGCGGGCGCTCGTCGAGGTTCGGGAACTCGTTGACGCCGGTGACCGAGGTGCGGCGGTGTGCGACCTCGACGTCACGTGCGGCGAGGGACGTGGCGACCCGATCGGCCACCCAGCCGCTCTCGAGAGCGTCGCGGTATCCGCCGGCGGCCTCGACCTCGGTGAACACCGCCCACGCGTTCGTGGCCAGATCGTCGGTGAGGGATTCGATGAACCAGGAGCCACCGCCGGGATCGAGCACCTTCCCGAGGTTGGATTCCTCCAGGAGCAGGAGTTGGGTGTTGCGGGCGATTCGTCGGGAGAAGGTCGCGCTGGAGGTCCGGAGATCGGGCGGGAGCGCGGCGTCGTAACCGAGGACCGTCACCTGGTCGGCACCTCCGACACCGGCACCGAATGCGGCGATGGTGCTGCGCAGCATGTTGACCCAGGGGTCGCGCTGGCTGAACATCGACAGGTCGGTGACCGCATGGGTCAGCGCACCACCCGATTCGCGGGCGCCGAGCACATCGGCGACGCGGGCCCAGAGTGTGCGCAGCGCACGGAGTTTGGCGATGGTGGCGAACTGGTCGTCGTCGGCCGAGACCCCGAAGGTGATCTGCTCGAGAGCCGCAGACACATCGAGGCCGGCGTCGGTGAGATCACGGAGGTGCGCGACAGCAGCTGCGACGACCAGGCCCAGTTCGAGCCCGTTGTCGGCGCCCGCGGTGGCGAAATCGGCGCCGTCCACACGGAATGTCCGCACCCCGGCCGGTAGTTCGTCGGCCGCGAGGGCCACGGCCGCCGCATTGTCGACCGTGGGTCGGCCCGAGAAGGCCGCCGTGAGTGGTGAGAGCCCGAAGGAATGGGTGGTCCCCGCGGTGACCGGTGCCGCCTGTGGTGCGGCGGCCGCGGTGGTGCGCAGGGCGAGCAATGTCCGTGCGGCGTCGATTCCCGATTCGCCTGCGTCGAGGGTCACCGGCACGAGGTCGAGGTAGACGCCGGCGAGCACGGTCTCCAGATCATCGGGACCGATCCCCTTGCCGACCGTCAGCCACAAACCGCTCGTGCCGTTGGTCATCGCCTCGAGGATCTGCTCGTTGACGTCCTCGGGCGCAGTGTCGTCGTCGCCGAAGCGTTCGGTGACCCGCCAGCCGACGTTCACGTCGCGCTGGGGATCACTGCCGCGCACGAACGGGAAGTGACCGGGCAGGCCGGGCTCGGCCGTTTCATCGCGCCGCGTGTACAGCGGCCGGATGGTGAGTCCGTCGGGGGTCGCGGTCGACAGCAACGTCTCTGCATCGTCCGGAAGGTCGGCGACGTCGACACGGCGCGATTTCGCGAGAACCGCAGCGGCGGCCTCCGACCACGCGAGGTAGGCGTCCTCGAGGGTGGTCTCGGATTTCTGATGGTCAGTTTGTTCTGACATGTGGGGTAGCACACCTCCGGTGATGCTCTGTGCGAGCGCGTACATGACCTTAGCCGATCGATCGCTCGGCCCGGCCATCGAGGCCGCGACGGTGACCAATTGCACGCCTCGTCGACACGTAGAGTGGCGGGAATGTCCGATAGTTCCCCGACGCCGCAGGTTGGCACGCCGGAGGGTGCTGCGCCGCCGACGCGAGTGCGCGTCGATCGTCGCGCACTCCGTGCCGCGGGAATCGCGACCGCGGTGGTCGTGGTCGTGCTGGTCAGCGCCTATCTCCTGCCGACGCCGTCGGTGTCGGTGGTGCGTTCGTGGGGCGAGAGCCTCGGACCATGGTTCGTCTGGGTGTTCTTCGCGGCCTATGCGGTGGTCACGATCGCACCGATTCCGCGCTCGACGTTCACCGTGATGTCGGGAATCTTCTTCGGTCCGGTGGTCGGGTTCACCGGCGCGATCATCGCGTCGGCGATCGCCGCTGTTGCCGCATTCCTGCTGGTACGCAGCGTCGGCAGGGAGAGAGTCAAACCGTACTTGAAGAAGCCGGTGGTGGCGGCGGTCGAATATCGACTCGAGCGCCGTGGCTGGTTGGCCGTCGGTTCGCTTCGCCTCATCGCGGCGTGCCCGTTCTCGGTCACCAACTACTGCTCGGGACTCTCGTCGGTGCGGCTGCTGCCGTACACGATCGCGAGTGTGATCGGCATGGCCCCGGGAACCGCCGCCGTTGTGTTCCTCGGTGACGCTCTGACCGGTGCCCGCAATCCCGGGTATCTGGTGCTGACGGGACTGCTGTTCGCGGTCGGGATCGTGGGATTGATTCTCGACGCCCGCTTGCCGGTCCGGTCCAAGTAGACCTTGATCGAGCAAAATCAAGCGTGGGAACTTGATCCACAATCCCTACTGGAGCCCAGATCAAGGTAATATCCTTGATTGTGAAGAATCAAGCTCCTAGACTTGATGCGTGTACGTCATGACGGTCGACCAACGCGGCAGCCGAACCGACATCGATCGGGTCGACGAACTCCTCACCCATGTCGCCGATGCCGACGTCGTCCGCCCGTTCGAACGGACCGCCGGCGACGAGGTGCAGGCCGTCCTCGCCGATCCGTCCGCTGTCACTGCACTGGTGGTCGACCTGGTGGCCGACGGCCATTGGAGCGTCGGCGTCGGCACCGGCGCTGTGACCCTCCCGCTGCCCGCGTCGACGCGGGCAGGGCGCGGGCCCGCTTTCGAGTTCGCACGCGAAGCGGTCGACGCCGCCAAGCTCCAGCGCATTCCACTCGCCGTGCGCGGTCCCTCCGTGCGCTGGTGCACTCACGTACAGACCGCCGCCCGACTCCTCGCCGACGTGGTCGGTCGCCGCAGTACGGCCGGGTCGGCAGCGGTCGCGCTGGTACGCGCGGGATTGACTCAAGTCGAGGCCGCCGAGCGGCTCGGCATCACTCCACAGGCGATGTCCCAGCGACTACGGGCTGCTGGGTGGGACATCGAGACGGACGCCCGCTCCCTCATCGAGGATCTGCTCGCCGAGGCCGATCGCGACGCAGGCGCAGCCCGATGATCGTCACCGCGATCACCTTGCTCGCTGTTGTGGCCATCGTGCCGATCGTCGTGGCCCTCGGCCGATCCCGTATCCCGTCGTGGCGAGCGCATTCGACGAGGGTCGACGTCGGCGCCGGCGCGCTGCTCATCACCTTGGCCGGAGTCGCTGCACTGTTCGCACTACCGGCAGCGCATGCGGCCGGCGCGGGACTGGTCCTCGCCCGAATCTGCGCGCTGGCAGCAGCGGTGACCGGTGGTGCTCCGGTTGTGCGCTCGGTTCTCGCGGCCGGAGGTGTCGTCCCTCGACCACCCGGTGATGGCAATGCCGATCCCGACGCGGCCGGACCGCTGCGGGGCGGTCGGGTCATCGGGTATCTCGAACGACTCGCGGTGGCCGGAACCCTGTTGGCCGGCTGGCCGGAGGGGCTCGCGATCATCCTGGCGGTCAAGAGCCTCGCGCGCTTCCCCGAACTGCGCGCGCCGCATGCGTCGGAGCAATTCATCATGGGCACGTTCGCCTCGGTGCTCTGGGCAGTCTCGATGGTCGGCATCGGGCACCTGATCGTCGTGTGATCCGAGGAGTTGGGCACCTGTGTTCAGTCCGGCGGCAATCCCGCCAAGATCCGAGCCAGATGATAACCGGACACCCGAAGCTGCCAGTTGGATCCGTTGCGCGGGTAGTCCGCGTGCGTGTGGGCGCCCTCTCGCTCGATTCCGTCCGGGGTGGTGCGCGGGTTGACGTCGAGCCGGCGCAGGTTCGTGGTCAGCGGTGCGGGGCCGTTGAGACCAAAACGCTTGCGTGTCTGGAACTTCGCGATCCAGTCCCGGTCGCCCTGCATGACGAAACCGTGTCCCGGTGCCAGCCCGAGCTCGGCCTCGGTGCCCGCCTCGAATCCCGGTGAACCGTAGAACGCGGCGTCGTCGATGGGATGTCCACCGGGCTGCTGGAGCGCGATGCCTTGCGTCAGCGATCCGTAGGAGTGTCCGAACGCGGACAGATGCGGATCGTCTTTGTTCGACGTGGCGTCGAGGCCACGATAGAACTCGACGAGGTCGGGTGCGCCGTTGGTGGCCCGATCCTGTTGTGCCACTTCGAAAAAGCTCCAACCGGGCAATCGGGTTCCGCGATTGTCCGGCGGTTCGTAGCCCAGCCACATGATGGTGGACACCGTCTCCCCGTGACGTCCCGGTGTCAGCCGCAACTGTCGATACGCTTCGTCACGCAGCGACTCGATCTCCCCCATCGCCCCGGGGAAACTGTCGCGGATGTTGGTGTCCATGCCCGGCGTGGTCACCGAAACATGGTCGGCGTCATCCGGATTGCCGATGGCGACGGCCGCCTTCCCCTGCTCCCCCGAAGCCATGTCCAGCAGGAGCAGCATGCGCCCGTCCGGGTTCTGCCGGCTCCACGGCTTGTCGCCGATGAGTTCCTGTAACCGCTCGACGTCGGCGATCTTGCGTTCGACCTGCTTGAGACCGGCGTCCTCGTTGGTGAAGAGCCCACCGAACAGGTGGCGGTCGACCTGTTTGCGCATCCGGTCCCGCACCTCCCGCAGGTGCGAGCGAACCCCCGCGAGCCGCGACAGGTTCACCTCGTGCCGGACGTCACTCGGGATTCCGGGAGCATTGCCGAGCCACTCGGGATGGGTGGCGATCAGCGCGCGCTGCTGGTCGGCCGGCAGCGCATCCCAATCGGCACGCACCGCCGCCGGGGTCGCACCCTTCGGCGGCGGAGCGGGAACCAGGCCACCCTGCGTGGCGCCGATCTGCAGGGCATCGGCCACATTCGACGCCGCACGAGCGCTGATCCGACCGTCACGAATGGCGGTGAGGATGCGGTCGGCCTCGGCGACGACATCGTCGGCCTGATCGATCAGGGCCCGC
>NZ_JBEXMX010000057.1:0-34110 GCF_040610755.1 Gordonia sp. NPDC003585
CGGGCGTCGGCGCTCGCCGTGGCGCCCGGAAAGACGGCGCGGGTGGCGGTGCCGGCCGCAGCACGGGTGTTGAGGAGCAGGGAGAACGCATGAGCGAGGAGCCGATCGAGCACGGCAAGGTTCTCGGGCCGCCGAAGAATCTGGCGACCGGGCTGATCAAGGCCGTCCGACCGCGGCAGTGGGTCAAGAACGTCCTGGTCCTGGCCGCGCCTCTGGCCGCCGGTACCGACGCCCTGACCAACAGCGGCGCGATGGGCCGCGTCGGCATCGCGTTTGTCTCGTTCTGCATGGTCGCGTCGTCGATCTACTTGATCAATGACGCACTCGACGTCGAGGCCGACCGCAACCACCCGACAAAACGGTTTCGCCCGATAGCCGCGGGTGTGGTGCCGCGCAATCTGGCTTTCGCGCTGGCCATCGTGCTGGCCGCCGCCTCGATCGGTATCGCCTTTGTGGCCAACTGGCAGACAGCCACCACCATCGCTGTCTACCTGGTCATCCAGCTCGGCTACTGCTTCGGGCTCAAACACCAGGCCGTCATCGACATCTGCATCGTGTCGTCGGGCTTCCTGCTGCGCGCGATCGCCGGTGGCGTGGCCGCCGGCATCGAGTTGTCACAGTGGTTCCTGCTGGTCATGGCGTTCGGGTCGCTGTTCATGGCCGCCGGCAAGCGATACGCCGAACTGCAGCTGGCCGAACGGACCGGCGCCAAGATCCGGAAATCGCTGGAGTACTACACCACGACGTATCTGCGGTTCATCTGGACGCTGTCGGCGACAGCGGTGGTCGTCTTCTACGGACTGTGGGCCTTCGACAAGGGTTCCCACGACACCAACGTCTGGTACGCGGTGTCGATGGTGCCGTTCACCATCGCCATCCTGCGGTACGCGGTCGACATCGACGGCGGTGAGGCCGGCGAGCCCGAAGAGGTCGCGCTCGGAGACCGGGTTCTGCAACTGCTGGCGGTCGCGTGGATAGTATGCGTGGGTGTCGCGGTCTATGCAGTCTCCTGATCAGCGAGATCTCCAGGATGAAGAGTCCGACGATCTCGTTCTCGACGACCAGCCGACCACCCGGATCGACCGGGTAACCGACGAGCACACCGACGACGCTGCCGATTCCGCCGTCGACGAGGTCTCGACGGACGGCAGCCGACGCGGGATTCGTGCGTGGGGTTCACGCCAGTGGGTTCCGGTCATCAGTTTTGCCGTCGGCGCGATCGCGGTCAGCACGTTCTTCGCCATCGGCGCCTGGCAGCGGCGGTGGATCGCCGACGACGGTTTGATCGTCCTACGCACCCTGCGCAATCTGTTCGCGGGCAACGGCCCGGTGTTCAACGCGGGTGAGCGCGTCGAGGCCAACACGTCGACCGCCTGGACCTACCTACTGTGGTTCTGGGCGTGGGTCACCGACGGGCAACTCGAATATGTCGCGCTGTGGGTTGCTCTGGTGCTGTCGGTGTCGGCCATCCCGATCGCCATGTACGGCACTGCGCGCCTTCTGGGTTCGCGACTCGGTGGCCTGACCGGCGACGGCTGGACGCTGCTGCTTCCGCTCGGCTCGATCGTCTACATCGCCGTTCCGCCCGCCCGCGACTTCGCGACGAGCGGCCTCGAGAACGGCCTCTGCATCTTCTGGGTGGCGGTGCTCTGGTGCCAGGCGGTGGCCTGGGCCCGGCGAGGTCCGACGGGCACCCGCTCGGCGGCAGCGTTCACGCTCTTGTTGGCATTCACGGCCGGGCTCGCGCCGTTGGTCCGTCCCGAATTGGCCGTACTCGGCGGCCTGGTCCTGGTTCTGGTCTTCCTCGCGCCGCTGGGCGCGAAGATGCGGGTCGGCGTCGTGGTGGCGGCTGCGATCGTGCCGGTGAGCTACCAGATCTTCCGGATGGGCTACTACGCGTTGCTGGTGCCCAACCCGGCGGTCGCCAAGGACGCCAGCGGCGCCAAGTGGCATCAGGGCTTCGTCTACCTCGGCAACCTGTTCGGGCCGTATGTGCTGGTCCTGCCGGTGATCCTGGCCGTGATCGCCGGAGTGCTCCTGACGGTCGGAGCGCGGATGCGCGAGCGACCCGACACCGAACCCGGCGCCGGACCTGTGTCGCTGAGGACCCGGCTCGGCGGTTGGTCGCGCGGACTGCAGACCCCCAAGGCTGTGGTGATCACCGTGGTGATCGCCGGCCTCATCGGCGGCATCTACTGGATCCGCCAAGGTGGCGACTTCATGCACGGGCGCGTGCTGCTGGTGTCTCTGTTCACGCTGCTGCTGCCGGTGATGGTGGTTCCGGTGACCGTGCCCGCACATGTTCGCGCGGCGTTCCGGCGCACCCCCACCCCCGCTGACGAGGAGGTTCCGCTCCCTGAGGTGCGAGCGGAGCGAGCCTCGAAGGGCGTTGACGGTGCGTCGGAAAGCGTTGACGGTGCGTCGGAAACCGTTGACCGTGCGCCTGACCGTCGTCGTATCCGGGCTCAACTGGTCGGGGCGACTCTGATGGCGGCATTGTGGGTGACGACGCTCGTCTGGGCGATCACCTGTCACGAGAACTCCCTGCCGAATGCCGGCATCGACATCGGGCGCAGCGGCATCGTCGACGAGCGCCGGTTCTACGTCACCAACATGGGCAACGAGAACCCGGTGACCGCCGAGGACTACCTGAACTATCCCCGCATGCGGGCGATGGTCGAGATGATCGACAAGTATCGCGAGGAGGGTGGTGTCATCCTGCCGTCGTCGAGTTACGACGAGTGGTACGTCGCCCGGATGCCGGGCGTGATGCCCAAGGGCGCGGAGCGCAAGGTCACCGTCTACTTCCTCAATCTCGGCATGACCAGCATGAATGCACCGCTCGACGTGCGGGTCATCGACCAGATGGGTCTTGCCTATCCGTTGGCCGCCCATACCGAACGTCTCGAGGACGGTCGCATCGGTCACGACAAGATCCTGCCGAGCGAGTGGGTCGTCGCCGATTCGGGTGCCTATCCCCGACGCCCGGTGCTGCCCGGCTACCTCGACGAGGACACCGTCCGGCAGGCGGAAGTGGCTCTCACCTGCCCGGAGACCAAGGACCGCGAGGCCTCCTTCACGGGTCCGTGGACGTGGGCACGGTTCAAGCACAATCTGCGGGAGTCGTTCCGGTTCACCGACTACCGGATCGAACGCAATCCCGAGTACGAGTTGCAGCGATGCGGATTGCCGATCCCGCCGCCGCTGACGCCGTTGCCACCGAAGTGAGTCGACTCCGCCGCACCCTGCTCGCCCTGTGGGAAGTCTGTACCTGGGAGGCGAATCAATTGCACAATGCACATCGCCAGGTTGAGGAGTACAGCTTTCCCACCGGGGGGCGTCACAGTCACGTGTTGCCGAAGCATGTCTCGAATCGGTAACGTTCCCGCGGACCGCGGCGATACTCAGTTCGTCGTCGAGTGGTCTGGTCGAATGACCAGGCCTGCTTCGACGGCCGCTGTGTGACTGCGATCACACGGTTTGTCTGTCCTCTGGGATTGCAATAGGCTGCCGAAACGGTGAACAAAGCTCAAGAAAGAGCTGAGAATTCTCGTTTCGCCAGATGCTTTCGGGGGGACGGGCGACTGTGGTCGCTAAACCGATCCGGCTGGCAAGCTGGGGTAGAACCCCAGGTCAGACCGGTTGACGAGGGAGATTTGAGTCCATGCGCGAAGCTGTGAACCAGCCGCGAAAGCCCAGCCGGCACCGGTTGGGCAATCGCTTCATCGCCGCCACTGTTGCCCTGATGACCGTTTTCGGCCTCGCCGGAGTCGTGGTGGGGGCCGGCCAGGCCGACGCCCGGATCGGCGGCACCCAGTTCGGCAAGCAGGAGTTCTACGTCAACGGCTGTGGGATGCCCTCGGTCAAAGTGCGTGCCTGGAAGCGTAAGGGCAATTACAAGACCGTCATCATGCTCGACGGTATGCGTGCCCAGTACGACTACAGCGGCTGGGAGATCAACACCAACGTCCAGGAGATGGTCCGCTCCGGCGTGAACGTCGTCGAGCCGATCGGCGGGCCCGCCAGCTTCTACTCCGACTGGGATGCGCCGAGCAACTTCAACGGTCAGCGATACCGCTACCGCTGGAACTGCGTCATCAACCGCACCCTGGTGCCCGCGCTGGATCGCAAGGGCTTCCGCGTCGGCGCCAGCCGCAAGTACGCCATCATGGGCATCTCGTCTGGCGGCAACGCCGCACTGGTGCTCGCCGCCCAGAACCGCGCCGCCTTCGACCGCGCAGGTTCGTTGTCGGGCTACAACTTCCTGACGGCTCCCGGTATGCGGACCGCGTTGCGTCTCGCGATGCTCGACGTCGACCCCAAGCCGTGGAACATCGACTGCATGTGGGGCCCGCCGTGGAGCTTCCGCTGGTTCGACAACGACCCGTTCTGGAATCTCAACCGCATGCGCGGCATGAAGCTCTTCGTCGGCTCCGGCAACGGCCTGTTCGGCCGCTACAACGCACTGCCCAACGTCTTCGACGACCTGTTCAAGGGTTCGACGCTGGAACTGCTCGCGTTCACGCAGGCCAAGGCCTTCGAGGCGGCTGCATTTGTCCAGGGCATCCCGCTGATGACCTACTACGCCAACGGAACGCACGCGTGGGGTTACTGGCAGGACATGGTCTGGAACGCCAAGAACCGCGGTTTCTTCCGCTGATCTGAGCTCATCGAACGCCCCGCCCGGGACTACCCCGGGCGGGGCGTTTGTGTTGCTAGAAACCTCTGAAATCACATTGTTCACTCGTGTCACAGCGTGGCGCGCGTACATCGACACCCCTCGTCGTGTAAGAAACACCTGAGGCGTTTGTTGTTAGTGATGCTTGTGTGACTGGCGGGGAACCAGTCGGGCTCCGTATCCGTATCAGAACGCCAACGGACAGGGGCGAAGGAGTTCAGAAGACAATGCGGCGAACGGTAAGAGCTGAGCGGGTGGTCGGCACACGGGGGAACCGGCCACGCGGACGTGGGACCGTGGCAACGATCGTGGCGGTGTGTGCCGCCACGATCGCGTTGGTCCTCGCGGGCGGGGTCCCCGCCGGAGCGGAACCGGCACCGCCTCCCACGACCTCCCAGGAGGCACCTCCACCACCACCGGAGGCGAAGCCGGGCAAGGTCGTCAACACCTACTGGTACACGGACCGTCGCGTCGCGCTGTGGGTCTATTCACCGTCGATGAACACCAACATCCAGGTGCAGATCCTGCTCGCCCGTGATTGGTATGCGAAGCCGCGCGCCTCGTTCCCGCAGTTGACTATGCTCGACGGCCTGCGTGCGCAGGACGACCAGAGCGGGTGGGTGATCAACACCAAGGTCGTCGACTTCTACAAGGACAAGAACGTCAACGTCATCCTGCCCATCGGCGGTGAGTCGAGCTTCTACACCGACTGGAAAGAACCCGATCGAGGCAAGAACTACAAGTGGGAGACCTTCCTGATCCGCGAGTTGCCGCCGATCCTGGAGGGGCAGTGGCGCTCGACCGATGTACGCGGAATCGAGGGGCTCTCGATGGGCGGTTCGGCGGCGATGATGCTCGCCGCCCGCAACCCCGGGTTCTACAAGTTCGCGGCGTCGTTCTCCGGCATCCTGCAGATGACCTCGTACGGCATGCCGCAGGCAATCCAGTTCGCGCTGCGCGACGGCGGCGGCTACGACTCGATGAAGATGTTCGGTCCGCCCAGCGATCCGGCCTGGAAGGAGCACGACCCCTATCTGCTCGCCGAGAAGCTCCAAGGCACGAGTCTCTACATCTCATCCGGCAACGGACTCATCGGCGCACACGACAAACCGTCGGACATCCCGATGCTGGCGACCAACTATTCCGGCGTCGGCCTCGAGGTGCTGAGCCGGGTCACGTCGCAGCAGTTCGCGATCGAGTTGAACCGCAAGGGGATTCCCGGGCAGGCCGTGTACCGGCCGTCGGGTACCCACACCTGGCCCTATTGGGAGTTCGAGATGATTCAGGCGTGGCCGCAGGCCGCGAGTGCGCTGGGTCTGGCCGGCGACCGGGTCGCGTGTCGGGTCGGCGGCGCGTTCAAGAAGGTCTACGACCGCAACCGAGCACAGCTCGGTGGATGCCTCACGCCGGAGTACGGGGTGCCGGGCGGTCGGGCGCAGGACTTCTTCGGCGGACGCGTGTTCAGCGGCCCCAAGGGACCCAAGATCGTCACCGGAGCCATCGGCGGCGCCTACGCGTCCACCGGCGGCCCAGGCGGGCGTCTCGGCAAGCCGACGAGCGACGAGATGGCGACGCGCGACGGCAAGGGACGCTTCAACACCTTTGAGCACGGGCGGATCTTCTGGACCGCCAAGGGTGGCACCAAGGTGACGAAGTGATGTGTGCGGGCTGAAACTTCGCTGAGGAAACAGCGGGTTTCCGCAGGTGGAGCGGGTCGCGTGGCGGATGACCGGCCGCGTGGACGGTAGCCTGACCCGAGGTGGACGCAATGCGGCGTCCGCCCCGGGCGGGACCCGACCGGGAAGGACACGATCGAGGAAGTGGAGATGACGAGACCATTTGTTTCCACGGCGGTGATGGCCGTCGGACTCGTCCTGACACTCGGGTCGATCACGGCATGTGGCGACGACTCGACCGCGTCGGCCCCGATAACCGGCAACCCGGTCACGACCACGTCGTTGCTGTCGGGCGCCGATTCCAGCACCACCGCGGCGAATCCCTCGGCTTCGGCGACGCTCCCGAACTCGAGTACGCCGGGCGGTCAGCTGCCGGCGACCGGACCGAATCCGAGCACGACGGTGCCGTCGAACTATCCGGGTCCCAGTGGTGCGCCCCTCAGCGAGAAGGCCCGCCGGTATCTCGCGGCACTGAAGGCGCAGAACGTGACCTTCATGGGTGATTCGGACAACTCGGTGGCACTCACGATGGCCGAGTACGTGTGCGGCGCACGGGCCAAGGGCACCGACCCGACGACCGTGAAGGCCTTCGTGACCGCGTCGGTGGGGCCGGGCACCAAGACCGTCGAAGAAGCAAATGCCAAGGCCGACAAGGTGATTGCGGCCGCCGCGGACAACTACTGCTGACCGGGTGAACGCACGACGAGGATCGTCGACGGGCGGCAGACGCACCCGTCGGCGGATAGGGAAATTGGCGATCGCACTCGGTGCGCTCGCGATCCTCGCGATCATCCTGGTGGTGATCCTGGTGATCCAGCTGCTCGCACCCGGTCCCCAGCGCGGTCCGACACCGCCGAGGACCCCGACCACGCCGTCGGAGCGCCCGCAGGCTCAGCCCGCGGACTGCCCCGACGTGCTGACGGTGGTCATCCCCGGCACGTGGGAGTCGTCGCCCGACGACGACACCACCAACCCGAGTTCGAACCCCCGATCGCTGATGCTTCGGGTGTCCAAGGCCTTGCAGAGTGACTTCGACACCTCGCATTCGGAGGTGTACACCGTGGCCTACCTCGCGCAGTTCCGGAACCCGACCAACCTCGCCGACCGTCAGGCCGACTACAACGTGTCGCGCACCCAGGGATACAAGCGGGCCGCGGGCAAGATCATCGCCACCAACAAGCGCTGCCCGCTCACCCGATACGTCATCACCGGGTTCTCCCAGGGCGCGGTGATCGCCGGCGATCTCGCCAGCAACATCGGCAACGGGCGTGGCGTGCTCAAGGAAGGTGACCAAGACCTGGTGATCGGCGTCGGACTCATCGCCGACGGTCGACGCGAACCGGGTGAGCAGAACGACATCTCGCCCAGCCCGGACGGCGAAGGTGCCGAGATCGCGCTGGGCGGATTCGGCGGCCTCGTTCCGGGCATCACGATGACCGGTGCCCGCAATGGCGGCTTCGGCACGCTGCGCGACCGAGTTCAGTCGATCTGTGCCCCCGGCGATCTGATCTGCGACGCCCCGACGATCACCAATCCGCTGACCGCACTGGGACAACTCGCCAACGCGCAGAACAATCCGGTGCACGCCATGTACGCGACGACGCGGTACTGGGATCACGACGGGTCGAGCGCGACGCAGTGGATCTATCGGTGGGCGCACGACCTCATCGCCGACGCGCCCCAGCAGCCCCACGAGTGACTTCGATCGCTGGGACTCGAAAATCCGACCGACGTCACACGCGCGAGGGCTAACGTCTCGCGTATCGGCGACGACGTTCATCCGTACCCCGGGGACTGGTGGGACCCGATCGAAGACTGTGCGGTTCCTGCCAATCGATGGGCGCGTTTGGGTAGGCCACCTACGCTGCACTAACGTGTTGCCGGGTCGGCCGAACAGCCGACACCACCGAACCGACGAGGAGTGAGAGCGATGACGCAACCGGACGCCACATCGGAGCCGGGTCTGCGGAAGTTCCGCTTCGGGGCCGGCGGCGAAGGCAACAAGGACGAAGGCGGTGCGCGCAAGTTCGTCAAACTCGCGCAGACCGCCGAAGAGTACGGCTACGACACCTTCGCCATTCCCGATCACCTCGGTAACCAGGTCGGGCCGCTGGCCGCGCTGGGCGCGCTGACGCAGGCCACCAGCACCATCCGGCTGGCCACCTCGGTCCTCGCCAACGGCTTTCGCCACCCCGCTCTGCTGGCCAAGGAGGCCAACACCATCGACGTGTTGAGCAAGGGTCGTCTCGAGCTCGGCATCGGCGCAGGCTGGATGAAAGACGAGTTCGACAAGGCGGGCATCGAGTTCGAGTCGCCGGGCGTGCGCATCCGTCGCCTCGACGAGGCGCTGACCATCCTCGATGGCCTGATGCGCGGTGAGACGGTCGACTTCGACGGCGAGTTCTACCAGATCAACGGACTCGAAGGCACCCCGCGACCACGCCAGGGACCCCGACCCCCCATCGCCGTCGGTGGTGGCGGACCGAAGATGCTCGCGCTGGCGGCCAAGCACGCCGACATCATCTCTGTCGCCCCGGGCACCACGCCCGACGGCAAGATGAAGCTCTCCGACATGACGATCGAGAAGACCGCCGAGCGGGTCGACCGGATCCGCCAGGCAGCGGGAGACCGCTTTCCCGACATCGAACTCAACTGGACCATCGCCGTCATCGTCATCACCGACGACCGTCATGCGACCGCGGAAATGGCCCTCAAGGCGCTCGACCAGGGCTATCCGCCGAACATCGAGCGCGACACCGAGTTCACCGTCGACGACGTGTTGTCGTCGCCGTACATCGCGATCGGCAGCTTCGAGGAGATCGCCGATCAGATCCGCGAGGTGCGGCGTCGGACGTCGATGTCGTATGTCGGGGTGTTCCCGACCCAAATGGATGCGTTTGCGCCCGTCATCTCTCTCGTCAAGGGAGAGTAAGACGTAATCGGATAAAGAGTAGGATGGCCGACGGTCTTGCGAGCGAACTGCGAGGTGAGAGCGATGACACTCGTGGTGGGTGCCGGCCAGAGAACTGCACCACAACGAAGAAATGCTTGACGATCACAAGGACCACAGAACGGGTATTGGACGAGCGCTACCGTGACCCGGCGGTAGCCATTGGGACGTGGACGCGCAGGGCTGCGGTGGTGTCGTGGGGAACGCCACACACAGGCATTGCGCGCATCGGTGGGGGAGTCCACGAGGGGGCCACAGGAGTATGAATGCTGAACACTGAATTCGAACAGTTCCTCGACGAGAACGGCAACCTGCACTTCACCGAGGATGCGACGCTGGTCGACTACGTCGAGCGCAATGTGCGCGACGAGGCCGACACGCTGGCCTACCGCTTCATCGACTACAGCCGCGAACGCGACGGCGAGGCACAGGACCTGACCTGGGCCCAGTTCGGTAAGCGCCTGCGTGCGGTGGCGGCCCGCCTCCAGCAGGTCACCAAGCCGGGCGACCGCGTCGCCATTCTCGCTCCGCAGTCGCTCGAATACGTGATCGGCTTCTTCTCGGCGCTGTACGCGAGCAACATCGCAGTACCGCTGTTCTCGCCCGACGAGCCCGGCCACACCGATCGCCTGCACGCGGTCCTCGCCGACTGCAAGCCGTCGGCCATCCTGACCTCCACCAAGTCCGCCGAAGCGGTCCGCGACTTCTTCGCGCCGCTGCCCGCCAAGGAGCGCCCGCGTGTGATCGCGGTCGACGCCGTGCCCGACTCCGTCGGTTCGAGCTGGGTCGCGCCGGTCGCCGGCAAGGACCACAACCGCGACACCGTCGCCTACCTCCAGTACACCTCCGGCTCGACGCGCGTCCCCGCCGGCGTGGAGATCACCTACGAGGCGGTCGCCGCGAACGTCCTGCAGATCTACGACTGCATCGAGATCGACCGCAACGCCCGCGGCGTCACCTGGCTGCCGATGTTCCACGACATGGGTCTGCTCACGGTGATCCTGCCCGCGCTGGGCGGCAAGTACATCACGATCATGAGCCCGCAGGCGTTCGTCCGCCGGCCGGGACGATGGATCAAGGAACTCGCCGCAGCGTCCGACGGCGCAGAGACCTACGCCGCGGCGCCGAACTTCGCCTTCGAACATGCCGCGGTCCGCGGCCTTCCGAAGCCCGGCGAGCAACTCGACCTGTCCAACGTCATCGGACTGATCAACGGGTCCGAGCCGGTCACGGTGAGTTCGATGAAGAAGTTCAACGAGGCCTTCGAGCCCTACGGTCTGCCCAAGACCGCGATCAAGCCGTGCTACGGCATGGCCGAGGCCACTCTGTTCGTCTCGGCGACGCAGCGCAACAACGAGGCGAAGATCATCTACGTCGATCGCGACGAACTCAATGCGGGCCGCTTCAAGATCGTCGACGCCGACGCGCCGAACGCCGTCGCGCAGGTGTCTTGCGGGCAGGTGGCGGTCAGCCAGTGGGCGACCATCGTCGACTCCGACACCGCCACCGAGCAGGCCGACGGGCACGTCGGTGAGATCTGGCTGCACGGCCTCAACATCGGTGCCGGCTACTGGAACAAGCCCGAGGAAACCGACGAGACCTTCCACAACACCCTCACCCATCCGCTCGCCGAGGGCAGCCATTCCGAGGGCGCGCCCGCCGATGCGCAATGGATGCGCACCGGCGACTACGGGGTGTGGCTCGACGGTGAGCTCTACATCACCGGCCGCGTGAAGGACCTCGTCATCGTCGACGGTCGCAATCACTACCCGCAGGACCTCGAGTTCAGCGCGCAGGAAGCCAGCACCGCGCTCCGACCGGGATTCGTCGCCGCGTTCGCGGTGCCCGCCAACCAGCTGCCCGCAGTGGTCTTCGAACAGGCGACCAGCGGACTGGCCTTCGACGCCGACGACGCCTCCGAACAGTTGGTCATCGTGGCCGAACGTGGGCCGGGCAAGAAGTCCGATCCACAGGAGATCGCCGACTCGGTCCGCGCCGCCATCGCTGCCCGCCACGGCGTGATGGCACGCGACATCCTGATGGTTCCCGCCGGCTCGATCCCCCGCACCTCGAGCGGAAAGATCGCGCGTCGGGCCACCAAGGCCGCCTACATCGACGGCAGCCTCCGCGGCGGCTACAAGCAGACCGCCTTCCCGGATGCGCCCGAGTCCTGATCCCACGAGCCAAGCCATTGCCGGCCCGAGAGTTGGTGCCGGCCCCCGAGCCATTGCCGGTCCCTGAGGTGCGAGGAGCGCAAGCGACGAGCCTCGAAGGGCTGGCGGACGGGTAAGCGAAGCGTGACCACCGGTCCCTGAGGTGCGAGCTTGCGAGCCTCGAAGGGCCCCGATCGTTAGTCTGGAAGCGATGTCTGAACTGAATACCGACCAGCCCGAAGCCCCCGCCGACACGACGGGGCACACCGACGGTGAGACCGCCGGCGATCTGACCGTCGCCGAGCTGCGGGACTGGCTGCGCAACTGGGTGTCGGAGGCGACGGGCCTGCCGGCCGACCAGATCTCCGACGACCGGCCGATGGAAGAGTTCGGGCTCTCGTCGCGCGACGCAGTGGCACTGGCCGCCGACGTCGAGGACAAGACCGGCGTGATCCTGACCGCGACCGCCGCCTACAACCACCCGACGATCGCGATGCTCGCCAAGCGCATCATCGAGGGCGACCCCGACGAACTGCTCGACGATGCCGCCGACACCTACTGGCAGCGTGATCGCGACCCGGCAGACGACATTGCCATCGTCGGCCTCTCGACCCGGTTCCCCAAGGCCGGTTCCACGCCGGAATCCACCTGGGAAGCGCTGATCGAGGGCCGCGACGGCATCTCCGAGCTCCCCGACGACCGCTGGGTCGAGTTCAAATCCGATCCCCGCATGCTCGAGGTGCTCGAGCAGCGCAACCTTCGGGGCGGCTACCTCGACGACGTCAAGGGCTTCGACGCCGACTTCTTCCAGATGAGCCCGCGCGAGGTCGAGATGGTCGACCCGCAGCAGCGCCTCGCCATGGAACTGACGTGGGAGGCCCTCGAGGACGCCCACATCCCGGCCAGCGACCTCAAGGGCGGGCAGGTCGGCGTCTTCGTCGGCACATCCACCAACGACTACCAGCTGATGGCGGCGCTCGGCCTCGGCGAGGGCGCCGACGAGACCGCCGCCTACGCGCTCACCGGCACCGCCACCTCGATCATCGCCAACCGTGTCTCCTACTTCTTCGACTTCCACGGCCCGTCGGTCGCCATCGACACCGCATGTTCGTCGTCGTTGGTGGCGGTCCACCAGGCGGTGCGCAGCCTGCGTTCGGGTGAGTCCGACGTCGCGCTCGCGGGTGGCGTCAACATGATCCTCACGCCGGCCGCAACCGTCGGCTTCGACACCATCGGAGCCGTTGCCAAGGACGGCCACATCAAGGCATTCTCCGCAGACGCCGACGGCATGGTGCGTTCCGAGGGCGGCGGCATGTTCGTGCTCAAGCGCCTGTCCGACGCCCGGAACGACGGCGATGCGGTCCTCGCCGTGATCGCGGGGTCGGCGGTCAACTCCGACGGACGCTCCAACGGCATCTTCGCGCCGAATCCCGAGGCGCAGGTGGAGGTGCTCCGCAGCGCCTACACCGACGCGGCGATCTCCCCGCAGTCGGTCGACTACGTGGAGGCGCACGGCACCGGCACCATTCTCGGCGACCCCATCGAGGCCGACGCGCTCGGTCGCGTGGTCGGTCGGGGACGCGTGGTCGGCGCGCCGGCGCTGCTCGGCTCGGCCAAGACCAACTTCGGCCACATGGAGTCCGCCGCCGGTGCGGGTGCGCTCGCCAAGGTTGTACTCGCCTTGCAGCACAACACGATTCCCGCGTCGCTGAACTACTCCGGACCCAACCCGTACATCCAGTTCGGCCCGAATGGCCTCAAGGTGGTCCCCGAGGCCACCGAATGGCCGCGCTACTCCGGGCACGCCATCGCCGGTGTCTCCGGCTTCGGCTTCGGCGGCACCAACGCGCATCTCGTTGTGCGCGAGGTGCTTCCGGGCGATCTTGCCGATGCCGGCTCCCCGCTCCCCGAGGTGCTCGCCGAGTCCTCTTCGCTCGCCGACATCGACCTCGACGACGACGAGGAAGAGTTCCTCACCGAAGCCGAGCGTGCCATCCTGGCCGCGCAGGCCAAGAAGGACGACGCCCCGGCCGAGATCGTCGAGAAGGATCCCGCCGAGGGCTTCGCGCCCTGTGCCGTCGAGGGTTCGGTTGTGCCGCTGGTGATCTCGGCATTCCTGCCGTCGCGCCGCCGCAAGGCCGCTGCGGACCTGTTGGAATGGCTCGAATCGGAGGCGGGGCAGTCGACTCCGCTCGCCGACATCGGGCGTGCGCTCGCGCACCGCAACCACGGCCGGTCGCGTGCCGTGGTCATGGCACGTACCCACGAGGACGCCGTCAAGGGCGTGCGGGCAGTCGCCGAGGGCAAGGCCAATCCGTCTGTCTACGCCTTCGATTCGCCCGACGCCGCGTCGGCGGTGTGGTTGCTGTCCGGGTTCGGCTCGCAGCACCGCAAGATGGCCAAACAGCTCTACACCGAGAACCCGGTGTTCAAGAAGTACGTCGACCGTGTCGACGAGTACATCCAGAACGAACTCGGCTACTCGATCGCCGAGATGTTCCTCGACGACGAGCAGACCTACGGCATCGAGACCTCACAGGTCGGCATCTACACCATCCAGGTCGCGCTGGCCGACACGCTGCGCCACTTCGGGGCGGAACCCGGTGTGTTGGTACCGCATTCGATGGGCGAGGCGTCGGCCGCCTACATCAGCGGCGGACTGTCGCTGCAGGACGCCACCCGCGTCATCTGTCAGCGGTCGCGGCTCATGGCCGAGGGCGAGGCAACGCTCACCGGCGACGACATCCGTCTGATGGCGCTGGTCGAGTACAGCGCCGACGACATCGAGGGCGTCCTGGTCGACTACCCCGACCTGGAGATCTGTGTGTACGCCGCGCCGACCCACACGGTCATCGGCGGTCCGGAGCCTCAGGTCGACGCGATCGTGGCGCGGGCCGAGGCGGAGGGCAAGCTGGGCCGCAAGCTGCAGACCAAGGGTGCCAGCCACACCTCGCAGGTCGATCCGATCCTGGGTGAGTTGGCCTACGAACTCACCGGAATCGAACCGCTGCGCCCGACGGTCGGCTTCTACAGTTCGGTCGATCGGGAGGTCTTCTACCGACCGGGGCACGAGCCGGTGCACACCATCGACTACTTCCTCAAGGGCATGCGGCACAGCGTCTGGTTCTCGCAGGCGGTCGCCAAGTCGGTGGACAACGGTCATCGAACCTTCCTGGAGCTGTCGCCCAATCCTGCGGTGCTCATCTCCGTTGCCGCAGTGACCTTCTCGTCCGGACTGCACGACGCGGAGCTGATCGAGACGTTGCGTCGCAAGGAGGACGAGAGCTACGGCCTCGTCAACGCGCTGATGAAGCTGTACGTGCACGGCCATCCGGTCAACGTCGGATCACTCTTCGGCACAGGCGATTTTGCCGACATCCCGCGAACGCGATTCGAACGCAAGGACTACTGGCTGCAGGCATCGGTCAACAGTGGTGGCGGCACGGGTCGTGTTCCGGGCTCCCACGTCGCACTGCCCGACGGCCGTCACGCCTGGGAGGTCAACGCCTCCGCTGTCACCGATGTGCGCGAACTGGTCCGCGCCGCGGCCGCCGAGGTGCTGTCCGGCGCCACGGTGGGTGTGGCCGTCCCCCACGGTGAGATTCCGGCGACTGGCACCCTCACCACCACGCTGAGCCCGCATCCGGGCGGTGCGTCGGTGACAGTACATGTCAAGCAGGACAAGAACTTCCGCCTGCTCTTTGAAGCTGCGGTGACCGGCGATCTCGCCGACGGTGCGGTGGCTGCTTCCCCTCCGCTCCCCGAGGTGCCGGCGGCCGACCGCATCGACCCCACCAAGGTCGGCTACATCGACAACACCGTCACGGTCGAGGAAGAGATCATCGACGACATCGGGAACAAGTGGAGCCCCGATTCCGGTGAGTCGGTCCAGGATCGGCTGGCGATCATCGTCGGCGAATCGATGGGCTACGACCCGATGGACCTCCCTCGGGAGATCCCGCTCATCGAACTCGGTCTCGACTCGCTGATGGCGGTGCGGATCAAGAACCGCGTCGAGTACGAGTTCGACATCCCGCAACTGCAGCTGCAGGCGATGCGGCAGGCGAATCTCGCCGACGTCACCAAGTTCGTCGAGTTCGCGGTCACCCACCGCGACCAGCTCGACGACCTGGCCTCCAACGCCGCCGGCGGAGGCGAACTCGACACCGCGGCCCTCAACGCCTATATCGACGAGCAGAACGCCAAGGACACCGCCGCCCCCGCCGCGACGGACTCCACCTCCCCCTCCGCTGGTGATGCCGCCACCCCCTCCGTTGGTGACGCCGCCGCCCCTTCCGCGACGGACTCCACCCCCGCTGGTCGAGGAGGCACGAGCGAGCGTAGCGAGCCCGAGCCGTCTCGAGACCACCCAGCCGCGCCCGATCAGTCCGCGCCCGCCGACCTCAGCGACCAGGCCGCTGTTGCCGCGGCTGCCGGATCCGACGTCCCGCCCCGCGACGCCGCGGAGCGTCTCACGTTCGGCGTCTACGCGGTGGTGACCAAGCGTTCGGCGGGCGGCATCTTCAACAAGTTGCCGGTGCTCGAAGAGGAAGTCGCACAAGAACTCACGGACCGTCTGAACGAGCGGACCGGCGGCGACATCGACCTCGAGGACATCCTCGACTCGGAGACCATCGAGGAGATGTCGGATTACGTCCGCCAGTACCTCGACGCAGCCGCCGACACCGACGGCTTCGTCAGGTACCTGCGCCTGATCGACGGCAAGAAGTCCTACGACCCGTCGGCCGGAGACCCCGTGCCCGCGTTGCTGTTCCATCCCGCGGGCGGCAACACGTCGGCCTACGAGGCTTTGCTCAAGCGGCTTCCGGACAGTGTGCCGGTGATCGGCTTCGACCGGGTCGAGGGCACCATCGAGGAGCGTGTGCGCCAGTACATGCCGCGTCTGCGTGAAGTGCAACCGCACGGACCTTACGTCCTCATCGGCTGGTCGCTGGGTGGTGCTCTGGCCTACGGATGCGCCCAGGTGCTGACCGATGAGGGTGAGGACGTGTCGTTCGTCGGTCTCATCGACGTCGTGCGACCGTCGAAGCCGGTGATCGAGACGCCGGACACCAAGCGTGAGCGGCTCGAACGCTGGAAGGATTTCGCGATCCGCAACTACGATCTCGACGCCGACATCCCGATCCCGATGGACCGGCTCGTCGAGGCCGACGACGAGGGGCAGTTCGCGATCATCATGGAGATGATGTCGATGTCGGGCACCAAGATCCCCGGCGGCATCATCGAGCATCAGCGCACTTCCTTCCTCGACAACCGTGCGCTCACCAACATCGAGCCGACCCCTTACGGCGGCAAGGTGGTGCTCTACCGGGCCGACAAGATGCACGACGGGGCTGTCGAACTCGAGCCGCAGTGGGCCGAGATCGACGAGGACGGACGTTGGGGCGAGGTGGTCGACGATCTGGAGATCATCCACATCGGCGGTGATCACCTGTCTATCGTGGACGAGCCGTTCATCGGTCAGATCGGGGCCGATCTGACTCGACGCCTCGGCGAGGTCGAGAAGGAAGTGAAGTGACCGTGACCGACAGCACCGCAGCCAAGCTCGCAGACCTCCGGCAAAAGCTGGAGGCGGCGCGGGAACCGGGTGGTGAGAAGGCGCTCGCGAAGCGGGCCGCAAAGGGGATCTGTTCGCCGCGTGAGCGACTGAACATGCTCTTCGATCCGGGGACCTTCGTCGAGATCGGCGCGTTGGCCAAGATGCCGGGTGCCGCGCATTCGGGTTACGGCGACGGTGTGGTGACCGGGCACGGGCTGGTTCACGGCCGTCCGGTCGCGGCCTTCTCCCACGATCAGACCGTCTTCGGTGGCACGGTCGGAGAGATGTTCGGCCGCAAGGTATCCGCGTTGATGGAGTGGGCGGGCAAGATCGGCTGCCCGATGGTCGGGATCAACGACTCGGCCGGTGCCCGCATCCAGGACGCGGTGACCTCGCTGGCGTGGTACGCGGAGATGGGCCGACGCAACGATCTGCTGTCTGGTCTCGCGCCGCAGGTCTCGGTGATCCTCGGAAAGTGCGCGGGCGGTGCGGTGTACACGCCCGCCAACACCGACATCCTGGTGGCGGTAGAGGACAAGAGCTACATGTTCGTCACCGGACCCGACGTCCTGAAACAGGTCAACGGCGAGGACATCTCGGCCGAAGACCTGGGCAGCGCCCACAATCAGGCGCGGTGGGGCAACATCCATCACGTCGCCCCCGACGAGAAGTCGGCCTTCGAGTGGGTGCGCGAGTACCTGCAGTACATGCCGTCGAGTTGCTACGAGCGGCCGCCGGTGATCAACCCCGGACTTGAGCCGGAGATCACCGAGACCGATCTCGCGCTGAACAGCTTCATGCCCGACAACGACAACGCGGGCTACGACATGCACGACATCATCATCAAACTCTTCGACGACGGCGCCTTCCACGAGGTGGGAGAGTTGTTCGCGCCCAACCTGATCACCGGGTACGCCCGCGTCGACGGGCACAGCGTGGGCGTCGTGGCCAATCAGCCGAGCGTCATGTCGGGTGTACTCGACACGGACAGCTCCGAGAAGGCCACGCGATTCGTGCGTATCTGCAACGCCTTTAGCATCCCACTGGTCTTCCTCGTGGACACACCCGGCATCCTGCCGGGTCTCGCGGAGGAGCAGAAGGGCACCATCCGTCGCTCCGGCAAGTTCCTGTTCGCCTACGTGGAGGCCGATGTCCCCAAGGTCACCGTCGTGCTGCGCAAGGCGTATGGCGGGGCGTATGCGGTGATGGGCTGCAAGCAGCTCGGCGCCGACATCAACTTCGCCTGGCCCACAGCGAAGATCGCGGTGATGGGTGCGGAGTCGGCGGCCGCTGTGCTCACCCGGCGTCAGACCGAGGGTCTCTCTGCTCGGGATGCCGACAAGGTCCGACGCGACTTCATCGACTTCTACAACGAGCACATGGCCACGCCGTACCTGGCAGCCGAGCGCGGCTACATCGACGCCGTCATCGAACCCGCCGAGACACGTCTGCAACTCCGAAAGGCGTTGGCGCAGTTGCGCGACAAAGAAATGCTGCGCACCCCGCGCAAGCACTTCCTGATGCCCATCTGATCCGAAGAGTACTGTCTCAGGCCTCCTGACCTGCGGAAACATGCAAAGTGCCTGCCCGCAAAATCTAGGGGAAGAAGTCTCCTCCGCGAGGTTCGGAGTCGTCCCCCAGAAATTTCTGGGGGAGGACTCCAACGGTAGGGGAGGAAGTTTCGTCCCCTAGATTTTGTGGGCGCAGGTGCCTGGCGTCGCGTTCGGGGGAACGCGACGCCCGACGACCGATGACCGGTGACTGAGATCGGGCCCGTCAGCGTTCGCTTCCGGGACATACCCGGACGACCACCGTCAGGGGCCCGATCCTGGCCACCGGCCCCTGACCCCAACCTTCCCGCCGCCACGATCGCCGACGACGTCGGCGGGTGCGTCGCTGACTCGATTCAGGCGAAACGACGAAGGATAGAATGCACCGCCTGCGTGACGGTGAGCCGGTCGTAGCTCTGGACGAAGTCGAAGCCGCGCTGCAGATCCGGGCCGCCGGTGTGGCAATCGCGGGCCGAGAGCAGTGCGGCGAAATGTGGTCCGAGGACGGCGACGTTCCACTCTTCGATCAGCTCGTCGTCGGGCCGCAGCGGCGCGCGATGCACGTTGCCGTCCCGTACGTCGGGCAGCCCGACGCCGTACACGCCGGCCAGCCCGGTGCGTTCGGACATGTCGCGCCATCGGGTCGCGGTGCGGGCGGTGAAGTGTTCGGCATATTGGAAGGTGCCCAACACAATTGACGCTCCGCCCACCGCCGCTTGATGTTCGAGCGCCTTGCTCATCTCGATGAGGAGTCGTTTGTCGCCGCGTCGCGGTGTGTTGGCGGCCGATGCGATGGCGTAGGGCGTGGAGTGGTCGGAGTCGGGCGTCGACCAGACCGGCATCTCCGGAAGCGGCACAACGGTTCCGGATGCAAGGACGGTGGGGTCCTCCACCGCTGGGAAGAGGGCTCCGATACCGAACTCGGCGCCCATCGTGAGTGCGGTGACGCGGCGGGCTTCGTCGTCGACACCCTCGGCGATGATGACGGCATGACTGCGTTCACGATGCGCCGCCAACGAATGCGCCAGATATGCGGCGTCTGCGGTGGCAGGCGTTCGCAACACGTCGCGTCCGGTGACGATGATGTCGGGCTCCACCAGTGACAGCAGGGTGGCAGCGTGATCGTTGCGGGTCAGCCCGTCGACGCAGATGATCTTGCCTGCGGCTCGAGCCCGGGCGACTCGCGCGAGCGTCCGCTGCGGGCTTCGGGTCACCGCGTCCGGCATGACCACCATGACGTGGCGCTCCAGCGTCGCCGCGGTCGTGTGGTCGAGGTCGCCGATGAGGTCGAGATCGAGAGAAACCAGCATGGGCAGCAGTTTGGCGACAGACTGCGCGCGAGCAGACTGCGACATCTGGTGTTTGCGCTGGTCGAGCACGGCGTGCTCCTCGACGACGCGCGCGGCCCGACGCAGCGCTTCGGGAGTCCCCAGCCGGGTTCCGGACGGCCCCCGAACCTGCAACTCGACCGCGGCCAGGGCGCCGTCGGACAGCCGGCAGATCGGCGCGAACTGCATGTGGAGCTCCAGATCGTCGAACAGGGTGAAGCCTCGGGTGTCGGTCACGAGAACCTCCCGTCAGAGCGGGAGTGCGCTCCGATCGATGCGACGGACGCGCCTCGGCTTCACATCCTGGACAGGGCGACAAAAGCGCCCATAGCCAGGCTAACAAAAACTCCGACCACTGTGACGGCGAGCCAGATCGAGCCCAGCAGGCCCACGGCCACGAGCAGCGCCCATACGGTGAAGGCGATGGCCAGGAGAAGCCCCACGATACTGCGTTCTTCATCGATCTCGGGAGTCGGCGATGCCGGGGGAGCGGACACCCCGGCATCACCTGCGATGTGGCTTGTCATGAGTCTGCGCCGGCCGTGCGTGCGGCGTCGGCAGCGGCGGATTCGGAGGTGGCGCCGGCGTTGGCGAGTTCCCCGGTGTAGCTCTCCAGGTGTGCGCGCACGAACCATTGGAACTTCTCGAGTTCGGCGGTCTGCCCGATGAGGATGTCCTCGGTGATCGGGTCCAGGTCGCCGGTCTTGGCGATGGCATCGCGATGAGAGCCGACGAAGCCGTCGTAGACGAGATCCAGCGCCCCGAGATGAGCTTGCGCGGTGTCGCGTCCGATCGAGTAGTCGCTCCAGGTGCGGTCGTCCTCGATGGCCTTGGCCGTGCCGTTGGGCGAGGCACCGAGGGTGGCGATGCGCTCGGCGACGGTGTCGGCGTAGCCGCGCACCAGTTCGACCTGCGGATCGATCATCTCGTGCACGCCGATGAAGTTGGCGCCCACCACATTCCAGTGGATGTGCTTGAGTGTGAGATGGAGGTCGTTGAGCGCGCTGAGGCGTTCCTGCAGGATGCTCGTCACCTCGGTGGCGGCGTCGGCGGACAGTCCGGGTGCGGTGAATGACGTCATGGTTCGACGCTAAGCCGCCGACGCTCCTGGACCCCATGCCCGCAGCACGACGGCAACTCAACCGAGACGCTGATAACGGCGGGGTAACGGCCCCGCCGTCAGCGAGTGGTCGGGGGTCAGTACCCGCTCGACCGCATCGGTGCCGGGTCGTACATGCCCGACCGTCGGGCGGTGCCGATCTCCAACTGCGCCGGTGGTGCCGGTGCGATCTCGGTGAAGCGTTGCAGCCCACCCCAATCGCGGCCCCAGTTGTTGCGCAGGTACGTGGGCAGCAGCGTCGGATACAGCATCGCCTCGGTGATACCCAGTGGGCCACCGGCCTTTCCGGACATCCAGGTCTGGCTGTTCTTCCGGGTGGCCTCGGCGTCGGGCATGATGCGCCACTTGGGCACCTCGAGGACACCGTTGGCGACCTTCATCGGCTGCTGGCACGGGAACACGAATCCGGGCAGCCAGTCGATGAAGACCGGATCGGTGGTCCCGACAACCTCGTTGAGGGTGCCGAGTCGGCTCACCCGGGGTGGAGTGATGGCCACCCACTCGGCGGGTGCGGCTGACGTGTCCTCGACGACGACACGTACAACTGTCGCTCCACCCGGCGCGTCCGACAACGGGTATCGGAGGTTGCGCCAGATCGGGGCCTCGGCAACGTCGATCGGGGTCCGGATGCCCACGGGGATCACCTTGCCCGACGCGTCGACGCGACCGTATTGGACCACCACCTTCTGGCCCGGATGGACGACGCCGATACCGTCGACGGCCTCGACCGATCCGGCCACCGCGACGGTGAGGAGCGGGGCGTCGGCATCGCGGGGCGGCAGTTGATACCAGTCGGTGGTCAACGACGCTGTGCCCGAAGGAGATCCGTACGAGCCGAGCACCGGGGTCTTTGCCGGGTCGAGCCCGAAAGGCAGTCGGACGGTGGAGCCGTTGACGCCGCGGACACCACCCTTGCCGCCCTCGGTGCCGCCCTGCGCGGACGCGTTCTCCTCGTCGGAGGCTTCATCGGCGCCTGCGCCGGTCTGCGCGGTGTTCTGCGCCGAGGTGGTCGAATCCTGACCCTCGGTGGCGTCGACGGACAACCGGTCGGGCACGCCGTCGGGTGTGAAACCGGTTGCGCGCGGACCGGATAGCGCTGCGGAGACGGTAGGCGGTTGCCGACCGTCGACCGCCGCGGGTGCGAGCACCCCGGCGGTGGGGTCGGCCTCGACGAGCACGTCGTTGGCGAGTCCGCACGAATTTCCGGTCAGTGCACGGGCATTCGACTTTGCCCACGACCAGGAGTCGCGCTGCTCGTAGGCGCCCTTGATGAACGAGGCGACCATGAACAGCACCACGAAGCCGGCGATCACCGGCAGCGGTGAGAACTTGAGCTTCGAGTACCAGTGTTGGGAGTGGCCGGTCTTGGTCTGTTCGTCGACGTAGTCGTCGCGGAAGTGGAACCACAGGCCAACCAGGGCCGTGATCACCGCGAACACCAGGAAGGTCCAGCCCAGCTTGATCGGACCGATCGACGGCGGACGATCCCACCACGGCACGCCGAAACTGCCGACGAACCACCACCCGTTGGTCCCGGCGAAGGACATGCCGGTGACCGCGAGTACCGCCGCGGCGAAGAAGGTGCGGTTGCGTCGCGAGCGCAGGATCGCCGGCGCCATCATCGCACCGGCCGCCGCGGCCAGGCCGGCCGCGATGCCCGCGTACACGCCGAAGTGGTGAGTCCACTTGGTCGGGGTGAACGAGATGAAGAACATGGTGCCCAGCGTGACCGCGACGAGCCGCCAGATCGGGGCGCGCGCAACGCCGTTCGGATGTTCGCGACGCAGCAGTCGCAGCAGCACGACCACCAGGCACAGGATCATCGTCAGCACGCCGAAGCGTCGTGCGAGGGTGCCGTCGGCGGTCGGCAGGATGAGGTAGTAGTAGCGCACCGGCTCTTGCCACCATTCCAGCGTCGGACCGACGTCGGTGGCCACCTGGTTACCCGCGACCAAGGGCATCAACGGTTGGTCGGCGAAGATCTGGAAGAGCACGGCCGTTCCGGCGGCCAGGATCGGTGCGAGCATGGGCAGCAACCCATCACGACGCCGTCGGCTCACCAGGGTCTTGATGATCGGACGGATGCCCGCCAGCAGTGCGGCCACCGCCATCAGGCCGCCGGGTGCCAGTGCGAGGGTGAACGCGGCCGCGACCACCGCCACCGCGTAGGGGAGCAGTCGCCGCGTGGCGATGGCACGTTCGACGCAGCACCACGTCAGCAGCGCGCCGACGGCCTCGGCGGGTTCGGGACGCAGACCGTTGTTGTACGGCAACCAGATTGCGAGGAAAACGAATGCCGCCGACCACACCGCGGGTGTGCTGTTGCGTACGGCCCGGCCCAGCCGGGGAATGACCTCACGGCTGATCAGCCACCAGCCCAACAGCCCCAGCAGGAACGCGGGGAGCCGCATCCAGGGTGCCGACAGGCTGACGTGACTCATCGCCGAGATCACCTGGAAATGCCAGCCGAACGGGTCCTGTGGGACGCCGAAGTACCGGAAATAGTTGTCGGCGTAGCCTGCTTCGCCGGTGATCCGCCCGACGATGAAGTTGTATCCGTCGTCGGACGTGTTGGCCCCCATGAACCACCAGAAGGCGAGAATCAGGAACACTGCGACGTCCGGACCGCGGATGGTCCACCAACCCGACGGCAGGAATCGCCGGTGTCCCCGACCATCCCGTTGGTCGAGCATGCCGAGAGCCACCAGCGATCCGATGGTCATGAGGATGCCGAGGATGATCACCGTCAGCTTGAGTGCCGTTGGCGTGCTCACGTATCGGGTGTCGATGGTGGCGTGCAGCGACAGTCCATCGCGCGCGGCGTCGGCCGGCAGATCGCTGTAGATGCCGACGATCTGCGGTCGCATCTCCTGGTCGGGGATCGAGAAGGTCACCTGGCCGTTGGCCGGGGTGGCGGCGACATTGTCGAATCGTGCGGTGACGCCGCTGCCGTCGGCGTGGAAGACGATGCGGCATTGCGGGTTCGACTGCGCAGCTGCCCGCGGGGTGTTGAGGATGACGACGTCGCGGTCGGTGACCGTGAGGGTATCGGCGGTGGCCCGGACGAATAGACCCCGGGCAGCGGAATCCTGGCCCTGTTCGGGGATGGTCGACAGCAGCACACCGCCGGCCGCCGGCAACCGGGTGGCCAACGAACACGGAACCGTCACGTCCATGTCGATCGGCACATAGGACACCAGCGGAGCCGCGACATCCGAGACGGTGTCACCCTGCGGCCAGTTGAGTTCCGCGGTGGTCTGATTCACCGGAAGCAGCGGGGTCACGATCGCCATCAGGAATCCCAGCAGACCGGTGAGGACTGCGGCGATCTTGATGTTGCGGTAGTTGCGCGGCTTCGCGTCTTCGGTGGACCCCATGGTCGTGGTTGGCTCACTCATCCGCCTGCGGCTCCACCCTGATCGAACTGCTTCGCGACCAACCCCATTGCGTCATCTGCGTTGTCTCCACACGTGCCGGCGGTGCCCCCGTCGCCAGCGGGGTGAGTCGTTCCAGCGCACCCCAGTCGCGCGCCCAGTCGTCCTTCAGATAGGTCGAGACCGCCTGCGGTGTGGTCATGGACTCCGAGATCGACAGCAGGCCACCGTCTCTCGCGGCCTGCCACGTCTTGGACTGAGAGTTGGCGAGCGGGTAGTCGGGCAGGATGCGCCACTGCGGCACCTCGGCGACGCCGTGCGACACCTGCATCGGTCGCTGACATGGGAAGTGCGCGGCCGCGCTGAAGTCGATCAGCGTCGGCGCCGCGGACCCGACGACGGCCTGCAGACTTTGCAGTCGTGGCGCGCGCGGCGGCGTGATGCCGATGAACTGGTACTGCCCGAGGTTGTTGTCCAGCAACGACAGTCGCATCAACGACGCGGCGGGCGGTGCCGCGGCCAGCGGCACTCGGAGATTGCGCCACGACCGGTTGGTGATCACCGGTCCCGGATCGATCGGCAGCACGTCGGGGCCGACCTGGACGAAGGTGCCACCGGGTCCCGGCCTGCCGAACTGCACAACGAGTTTCTGGCCGAAGTTGCGCACCCCGAAGGTGTCGATGGTCGACACCGCACCCGCGGTGCTGAACACCAGGAGCGGCGAAACCGCTCTGTTGGTGGGCAATTCGTAGGCACCGGTGGTCAGTCGCGCTTCACCGACGTGGCCGTAGCTACCCAGCACCGGAGTCGTCTTGGGGTCGAGCCCGAAGGGCAGCAACACATTCGAGCCGTTGACGGTCGTCGGGCCGACGCCGCCGGTGGTGCCCGCGCCCAGGCCGCCGGTGATCGAGAACGGTTTGGCGAAACTGGCCGCCACATTCATCTGACCCGGACGTTGACTACCCGGTTCGGGCGACAGGTTCAGCGGAATCCCGTCGGGGGTGAACCCCACCGAACCGGTGCCGGTGAGCGCAGCGGTCGCCGACAATCCGCCGGCCGGCTTCAGCATGCCCGCATTCGGATCCTGTTCCACCAGAACCTCGTCGGCCATTGCACAGCTGTTGCCCCGCAGTGCGTCGACGTTCTCGGAGAACACGGTGACCGCGGGATAGCGCGTCACCGCGGCCTTGGCGAACACAAGCAGTTCGGCGACCACCATGAGTCCGGCGATCACCGCGATCGGCGACGACGCGAGGAACAGGCGGCGGCGGTCGGCTTTGCTCTCGCCCGGCCCGTCGGTGGTGTGTGCCAGGCCCTTGTTCTCGACGTAGTCGAGTCGCAGGTGCTGCCAGACCGCGATCGCGGCGGTGATGATCGCGAGAATCAGGAACATCGTCGACGCCCCGTATCCGGCGATGACCGGCGCGCGGTCGAACCAGGAGATGCCGTACTCGTAGACGAACGGCCACGCGTTGTAGCCGGCGAGCGCCGCGGCGAGGGCGAAGCACAGGCCGGACACGAACACGGTGAGGTTTCGCGCCGAACGCGCGGCCGACTGGGCGACCGCCAGCGTTGCGGTCGCCGCGATCGCCGCCGCGAGACCGGCCAGCACACCGAACTGGACCGTCCACTTGGTCGGGGTGAACGCGAACAGCAGCAGCGTGACGCCGATGGCGCCGACGAGGCGCCACGCCGGACCGGGCGTGACACCACGGATGCGGCCGCGCCGCAGCATCACCGCGACGGTCACGATCAGACCGGCCAACAGCAGCAGCAACGGCACCCGGCGGGTGAGTGCGCCGTCCTCGGTGGGAACGGTGATGAAGTAGTACCGCAGGAACTCCTGATGCCAGCCGATCACCGGCCCGATCTGGTAGCGCAGCTTCATCGCCTCGGCGACCGTCGCCAGTGTCTGATCGCGGAAGACGACCACCATGACCAGCATCCCGGCGGCTGCGATCGGAGCGATGAGCGCCAGGGTGCCGGTGATGCCGCCACCCGCCTCCCGGCGCCGGGAGCGAAGCGAGCGGGCCGAATCACGACGGTCCAGCAGGATGTGCAGCAGCGGGCGTGCAGCGACCAGCAGGATGGCCACGCCGATCACGCCATGCGGCGCGAGAGCCAGGGTGAACGTCGCCGCGATCGCGGCGAGTGCCGCCGGGAGGAGGCGTCGTGTGTCGATGGCCTGCTCGGCGGCCCACCAGGTGAGCAGCGACCCGAGCACGATGATGCCCTCGCTGCGCAGGCCGCTGCAGTAGGGCAGCCAGAACGCGGTGAACGTCAACGCGGCCGCCCAGAGTGCCCAACCGCTCGACCGAACCGTCGCACCGAGCCGGGGCAGCAGCACGCGACTCAGGATGAACCACGACGCCAGCCCCGCGATCAAGGCCGGGATGTGCATCCACAGGATCGACGGCGACACCGCCGCCCAATGGGCGAGGAAGCTGTAATACCAGTCGAACGGCGCTTCGGGGACGCCATAGAAGCGGTAGTAGTTGGCGAGGTAGCCGAATCCGTCGGCCGTGCGGCCCATGTTGAGGATGTAGCCGTCGTCGGGGCTGCCGGCGCCCAGGAGGAGCCAGATCAGAAGCACTGCGGTAACTACGACGTCGGTCAGCCGAGGACGCAGGGACGACCACCACGGGCCGGTGCGATGCGGTCGGCGAACGGTCGGCGCGTCGAACCGATCGAGCAGGTAGAGCGCAACGAGGGCGACGAGCACGCACAGCACCGCGAGCACCATCACGATCAGCTTCAGCACCGACGGCGAGCTCTCGTAACGGTTGTCGATCTGTACATGAACGGCCAGGCCCGTGGCGGCCCGTACAGCTGCGGTGGGCACGGCGGTGAAGATGCCGTCGAACTGCGGGCGTTTGTCGGGCGGCAGACCCGTCGGGCGCGCTTGCCCGAGTCCGACGAACTGCGCACCGACGCCGGTGGCCGACCAGATGCGCAGTTCACTGCATCGCGCCAGGTCGGCGCGGGAGGCCGTGGCGGCGACGGTGTTGCGGAAGGTCACGGTCACCGCGTCTGCGGTCGCCGTGACGAACAAGGCCGACGCCTTGGCCTTGGGGGCGTTCGCCGGCATGGTCGCCAGGATCACGCCGCCCTCGCGAGGCAGCGCCGGAAGGATGGTCGACCTCAGCGTCGTACAGGGAATGGTGACGTCCAGGCTCCGCGGCGTCTGGGCGATCAGTGGGGCCGTCACCGAGGCGGTATCGGCGGAAAGCGGCTGGTTGCGCGGCCAGTCGAAGGATGCGTCGGTGGCTTTCACCGGCAGCAGCGGGGTCAGCGCGCACAGGATCACACCGAGTACACCGGCGACGATGGCCACGGTTGCGGCCGTGCCCACCGAGACCCGACCGGAATCGGTGCCGGTCGGTTGATCTGCTGCTGACGCAGAGGTCGGGGCTGTCACAGGCACGATGTCTGATGGTAAGCGAGATGCCTGAGAGCACCTACTCATGTAGGTCAGATGGCCGTGAGAGGGCGAGCGCAGCGACGAGGTTTGCCACCGGTACCGATCGAGCGTTCCGCTCTCCACTAGGGTCACCAACTGATGACCACCGATTCTGCCGCCGCTGCCGACACCCCGGCAACGCCAACCGATGGCGCCACCTCGACGAGCCGCCGCTGGGCGCTGACCGCCGTGGTCGCGGGGTTAGTCGCGGTCGCGGCGGCGATCCTGACGCCCCTGCTGCCGGTCACCGAGCACACGGCAAGTATCAGCTGGCCGCAGGAGACCGACTCGTCGGTGGTGTCACCCCTGGTGACGCAGACCCCGGCAGGTCTCGACATCACCATCGGCGGTACCACGCTGCGTCGGGCCGTCGAGAACGGCGAGACCACCCCCAGGGCGGGTACCGCACGGTTTGTGCTGGTGTCGACGATGCCTGTGCAGGCGCCCGGCGCCATGGACAAGGGTCTGTTCGTGACCACCGGCCCCGACGGCGTCCTGGTGAGCTTGCGGGGCAAAGAACTGCTGCGTGTGCCGCGCGCCGACCTGGCGCGCACCGAGCGGCTGCACGTGTGGTCGACCGCGACCATGATCGACGCGCGGGCGGTTGGGGCCGGACGCACCGGTTCGGCCGGCCCATCGGATCTGCCGCAGGTGTCCGGGGTGTTCACGGACATGGAGCCGATCGGGGTCCGCAACTCCGTGCGCGACGGTCTCGCGGTCCGCGTCGACATCGACAACCGATTCGACACCAGCCCCACCGTGCTCAAACTGCTGGTGATGATCCTCGGCATCCTGGCCGCCGTTCTGGCCTTCGTCGCCACCGCCGTCCTCGACGTCCGGGGCGGCTACCACCGCCGCGTCGGCCGGATCGACTGGCGTCGTCTCTTCCGCCCCCGCGTCGCCGACCTCGCGGTCACCGCGGTCCTCGTGGTGTGGCACTTCCTGGGTGCCGGGTCGTCGGACGACGGTTACATCCTGAACATGGGCCGCAACCGGTCCGACGCCGGTTTCTTGGCCAACTACTACCGATTCCACGGCATCCCCGAGGCACCGTTCGACTGGTACTACAGCTTTCTCGCCCAGTGGTCGACGATCTCCACCGCCGGCATCTGGATGCGGCTGCCCGCGCTGGTGGCCGGTCTGGTGTCGTGGTTCATCCTGAGCCGGGTGCTGCTGCCGCGGCTCGGTGGTGCGGTGCGTCGCTCCCAGTGGGCAATGCTGACGGCGGCCGCGGTCTTTGTGGCGTTCTGGATGCCGTTGTGCAGCGGCCTGCGCAGCGAGGGCATCATCGTGCTGGGTTCGTTGCTCACCTGGTGGGGGGTCGAGCAGGCGATCGCGACGCGCCGCATGCTGCCGGCGGCGAGCGCCGCCCTGGCGGCGCTGGCCACCGTGGCGCTGGCACCCCATGGCGTCATCGCCATTGCCCTGCTGATCGCCGGGTCGCGTCCGATGCTGCGGATCATTCGCCGCCGACGCGGCGAGCACGGCGTCGCGCCGCTGGTGGCCGGGATCGCTGCAGCGGCAGCCGTCGTGGTGATCGTGGTGTTCCGCGACCAGACCCTCGGATCGATGGCCGAGGCACTGCGCATCCGGTACACGGTCGGTCCGACGCTGGCCTGGTACCAGGAACTGCTCCGGTACTACTTCCTGTCGCTCACCACGCCCGACGGCAGTCTCGTCCGCCGCGTCCCGCTCCTGTTGTTCCTCGCCGCGCTGTTCGTCACGATGGCAGTGCTGTTGCGCCGCAAGCATATTCGGGGGGTCGACCGCGGACCGGTGTGGCGGCTGATCGGCGCTGTGCTGCTCACGGTGCTGCTGCTGTCGTTCACGCCGACCAAGTGGACGGTCCAGTTCGGCATCTACGCCGGGGTTGCGGCCGCGATGACGGCGGTCGCGACGGTGGCCGTGGCGTCGGCCGCCCGACGCTCGCCGCGCAACCTGTGGATGTACATCGCCGTGTTGCTGTTTGCCAGCGCGGTGGCCGCGGCCGGCAAGAACGCGTGGGGTTGGGCCTACGACTTCGGCATCGCCTGGTTCGACAAGGCGCCGACCATCGCCGGCATCCAGCTCTCGTCGATCCTGTTGGTGCTCACCGTGATTGCGCTTGCAGTGGCGGTCTGGTTCCACGTCCGCATCGACGTGGACGCCGAACGCGGCGTCGTCCGCGACGCACGAGAATCGCGGTGGCAGACGGCGATCGCGTCGTCGCCGATGCTGGTGATCGCCACCGCACTCGTGCTCGTCGAACTCTTGCTGTTCGCCAAGGCCGCCGCGACCCGGCTCGACACCTACACGACGTTCAGCGCGAACATTCACGCGCTGGCCGGCAACACCTGCGGCATGGCCGACGATGTGCTCGTCGAGGACGACCCGAATCGCGGTGCGCTGCAACCCGTCGGGACCACCGACATCTCCAAGGCCCTCGCCGGTGAATCCACCGGCTTCACGCCCGACGGCGTTGCCCCCGACCTGCTGCCCGATCCGACATCACTGGGTGCGGGCACCATCAACACCTCCGGCGACCTGTCTCGGCCGTTCGTGGTGTCCGGTGGCCCGCCGGGAACCATCGGCGGCTCCGGGCCGGTCGGCGTCAACGGCAGCCGAGTGAAACTGCCGTTCGGTCTGAAGCCCGAAACCACGCCCGTGCTGGGCAGTTACGGACACGACAACGAGACCGCCGAACTCACCTCCGACTGGTACCGGCTGCCGCCCAAGGATTCGTCGCCACTGCTGGTGATCACCGCTGCGGGTCCGGTGTTCTCGGTCGACCAGGACGGGGTTCCGCAGGCGGGGCGGTCGTTGAAGGTGCAGTTCGGTCGGGCCGAGGGGAATTCGTTCGTCCCGATGGGTCCCGGCTATGTACCGATCGATCCGGGACCGGTCCGGCCCAACCGCCCGTGGCGCAACCTGCGTATCCCGATGGACGCGGTGCCCGCCGGGGCGACCGCCATGCGGATCGTCGCGGAGGACAACAACGTGAGCCCCGACGAGTGGCTCGCGTTCACACCGCCCCGGGCCCCGCAGGTGAAGACGTTGCAAGACGTCGTCGGCTCGGAAACGCCGGTGCTGCTCGACCTTTCGGTGGGCAGCCAGTTCCCGTGCCAGCGTCCGATGGCGACCCGCAACGGCGTGATGGAGGTGCCGTCCTGGCGGATCGTGCCCGATCAGGTCACCACCAACTCGAAGTCCAAGACCTGGCAGGCGGCGATCAACGGCGGCATCCTCACCACCTCCGAGGCGCTGACCACCGCCGACACCGTGGCGACCTACTTGGACAACGACTGGTATCGGGATTGGGGTGGGCTGCAGCGGCTGACCCCGCTGGAGATGTCGCCGGCTCGGGTGACGACGGGGGAGAAGACGACGTGGGGCGTGAGCCGCTCGGGACCGATCAGGGTGGTGCCGCAGGATGACTGACCAACGTCTCCGAATTGCACGCATTGTCGCGGTTGTCGCCGGACTTCTCGGTGTGCTGCTTGCCTTCTCCGCGCCGTTCCTCCCGGTGTCCTATACCAAGGCCGAACTCAACTGGCCGCAAGAGGACGCGGCCGGTAATCCCGTGGTGCAGAACGTCGCCGCGCCCAACGTCGCGTATGTGCCGGTGTCGATGGACATCTCGGTGCCCTGTGCGCTCGGTGCGCAACTACCGGCCGCGGGCGGCGTGCTGTTGTCGACGGTGCCAGAGAACGGCGCCGAGGCAGGCACCGTCGGACTGTTCGTCCGGGCGACCGCAGAGCGACTCAACGTCACCCAGCGCAACGCCGTACTGCTCAGTGTTCCGCGCGCGCAGGCGCAGCAGAACCCGCAGTGTCGCATCGTCATTCATTCCGACACCAGCGGCACGCGCGGCGCGGTCGAGGGGATGACGTCCGACGCCGGGGTGACGAGTTTCGACCTCGCCGATCCCAATGCGCGCCCGCAGATCATCGGCGTGTACACCGACCTCCCGAGAACCGCGTCGACCGAAGGGCTTTCCTACCGGTCGACGATCGACACCCGGTTCAGCACGAGCCCCACCACCCTCAAGGGTCTTGCGCTCATCGCCGGCATCCTCTGCACGCTTGCGTCGTTGATCGCACTCGCCGTGCTCGACGCGCGAGACGGCCGTCGACTGCGAAAGCTGCTGCCCGCGCGGTGGTGGCGCCCACGGCTGGTCGACGTCGTGGTCGGTGGAGTTCTGCTGGTCTGGATGTTCATCGGCGGCAACACCGCCGATGACGGCTACCAGGTCACCGTCGGACGTGTGGCGCCCGGTGCGGGGTATCTCGACAACTACTACCGCTACTTCGGTGCGCCACAGGACCCGTTCGGTTGGCACTACCAGTACCTGTCCCTCTGGATGCAGGTCAGCACCGCGACACCGTGGCTTCGGCTGCTGCCGTTCCTGTTTGCGCTGGCGGGCTGGTTCCTCATCAGCCGTGCCGCGATCCCCCGGCTCGGCCGGGCGGTGAGTACCTCCAACGCCGCGATCTGGGCCGCCGGCCTCGGCTTCCTCGCGGTGTGGCTGCCGTTCAACAACGGTCTGCGGGTCGAACCCGCACTGTCGGTGGGCATCCTGCTGACCTGGGTCCTGGTGGAGCGGGCCGTCGCCACCGGCCGCCTGTTCCCGTTGAGCCTTGGCATCATCTCCGCCGCCTTCACTCTCACGATTCATCCGGCCGGCGCCATCGCGGTGCTGCCACTGCTGGCGGCACTGCGCCCGATCCTCAAGCGCCTCCGCGAACGAGGCCGACGCGACGGATATCTGCCGACCCTGGTGCCACTGCTGGCGGCCGGATTCGCGGTGCTGTTCGAGATCTTCGCCGACCAGTCGCTCGCGTCGATCATGGAGGGCGTCGAGGTACAGGGCATCGTGGGCCCCACCAACAAATGGTGGACCGAGGCGATGCGCTACTACATCCTGTTGAACCCGACGCCGGACGGTTCGATCGCACGCCGGGTGGGCATCTTCGTCACGATCCTCGCGGTGATCATCATCGTGCTCACGCTGTTGAGCAAGCGTCGCGTGTCGCGGATTGCCAGCGCACCGCTGTGGCGTCTGGTCGCGGTGACCTCGGGTGCGGTGGCGGTGCTCGCGTTCGTGCCCACCAAGGCGACCCACCAGATGGGTGCCTTCGCCTGTCTCACCGGTGTTCTGGCGGCTGCGGCGACCGCTCTGCTGGAGCCCTCGGTGATGCGACGACGCTGCAATCGCACGTTTGTCGCGGCGGCAGCCGCGTACGCGCTCGCGGTGACCTTCGCCGGGCGCAACCAATGGTGGTACGTCGGCAGCTACGGCATCCCGTGGGGTGACGACACGCCCAACGTGCGCGGCATAGGACTATATGTGCCGATCCTTCTGGTTGCCGTCGGACTGACCCTGTACGGAGCCTGGCAGTACTACCGCGACGACCGGCTGGCCGAACGCGGTGAGGTGCCCGCCTTCTTGGTGCACGATGCGGGGCGCACCCATCGGCTGCTCCGTCGCGTACCGACGTACTCGCTGGCGATCATCTCCGCCGTCGTACTCGCCTTCACCTTCGTGTCGTTCGCGAAAGCCATCTCCACCCAGCGTGATTCGTGGTCGTGGGCGAGTTCCAACGTCGACGCAATGCGCGGGAACCCATGCGCCCTGGCCGACGCGGTCCTCGTCGAGAAGGACCCCAACACGGGTCTGCTGGCACCGGCTCGCGTTGCAGGGCAGAACAATTCGTCTCCCGGTGCAGCGCTGGCCGGACGTGGCATGGTCGGATTCGACCCCAATGGCGTGTCGTCGCACCTGGAAAGCGACTCGGAGGGCGACGACAACGAGAACACCGAGGTCGACCGCACCCAGACCGATCCGAATGCGGCACAGCAGGAACCCAGCGGCACCGCCGGTTCCGCCGACACCGGCGGCGGGACAACCACGTCCAAGGGCGTGAACGGGTCGATGGTCAAACTTCCGTTCGGCCTCAACCCGCAACTGGTTCCGGTGCTGGGAACCTACGGGACCCCAACGGGTCTCGGCCACCTGCAGTCCGACTGGTACCAACTCCCGGCGCGGGGCGCGGACCGTCCGCTCGTCACCATGTCGGTGGCCGGAAAAGTCGAGTACATCGACGAACTGGCCGTGCGCCACCCGGGCCAGAAGCTGCGGCTCGAGTTCGGCCGGGTCGAGCCGGACGGTCGGGTCACCACCGTTGCATCGATGATCCCGCTCGACCTCGACGCCGCACCCGAGTGGCGCAACCTGCGCTTCCCGCTGGACCAGGCGCCGCCGCGCGCGACGGTGGTGCGCGT
>NZ_JBEXMX010000058.1:0-34036 GCF_040610755.1 Gordonia sp. NPDC003585
AGCCGCCGCGGCCGACCGGCCAGCACTTCGGCCATCCGTGCCAGGTGACCGGGCGCGTACACCGGCAGACCGCCGGTCCACCGCTGCACCACCACGTCGGTGATCTGCGACGACAGCGCTCCGACCCCGGCCGCGTCGCACACCTCGTCCAGATCTGCGAGCGCCTCGGCAACCAACCGATCGTCGACGCCGGGTTCCTCGAGTTCCGACGGCACGGGCGCCCCGAATCGCCCGAACGACGCCCGAACCGAGACCGGCGCGCAACGATCGGCCAGATGCTCCCACTTCTGCGAACTGAAGGTGAAGGCCTTGGCGCGCAACTGTTCTCCGGTGGCGACCAGAACGCCGGAGTGATCCGGCAACCGTGTGGCGGGAGCCAACGCGAGCGAGACGACCACCGACGACGCGCCCGAGACCTCGGCGAGCGGACCGGCCATTCCTGGACACTCCGACGCCAGCAGTGCCGCGGCCACCTGGGCGGGGACCGCCAGGATCACCGCGTCGTACTCCTGTGGATCGTCGTCGACCCCGATCGCCCACGAATCGCGCTCGTGGCGCAGCCCGGTGATGGTTCCACCGAGTCGAACGTTCGCCGACGCCGCCTCGACGAGTGCGTCGACCAGCACGCGATATCCGCCGACCAGGGTGCCGAAGACAGGTCCCGACGCCCCGGCCCCGGCCCCGATCACCTCGTTGACCGCGGTCGTCAGCGACGGTGCGCCCGCGTCGAGTCGCGTCGCGAGTGCCGGTAGCGCCTCCCGAACGCCGATGTCGGCGGCCAGACTGGAATACACCCCACCCAGCATCGGATCGACGCTGCGGGCGACGACCGACGGGCCAAAGCGGTCGGCGACGAAGTCACCGACAGACGGGTCTGTGCCCGCACGCCACCGGAGTTCGCGATCCGCCTCGGCCGACATCCGCGTCAGATCATCCGAATCAACAAGGTCTGCAACCGATTCCACCGAAGCGGGGATACCCATCAACGCGGGCGCAGGTAATGGGTACAGACCTCCACCCGACCAGATCGCCGGCCGCATCGCCGTCGGCGACACCACACGGTCACCCAGCCCGAGTTCGCGCACCAGCTCGAGCGCTTCGGGACGCCGCACGATGAATGCCTCGGCGCCGACGTCCACCTGGCGCCCGCCGACCTCGGTGGTGTGCAGAATGCCACCGAGCCGGTCTCCCGCGTCGAAGACGTCGATGTGCGCATCCGGCCCGAGCCCTTGCCGGAGGCGCAGTGCCGCAGTCAGACCCGAGATCCCACCGCCGATCACCGCGACGCGCGCCCGGTGCGCCATCAGAGGCTGTGAATCCGTTCGACCACGCGGGTGAGGACATCAGGGTCGGTGCCGGGCAATACGCCGTGACCGAGGTTGAAGATGTGGCCGGTCGCACCCGCGGCGATCGCGCGGTCGCCATCGGCGACCACCCGGCGCACCTCGCGGTCGACGACCGCGTCACCCGCGAACAGCAGGGTCGGATCCAGGTTCCCCTGCACGGCTTTTCCCGGACCGACGCGGCGCGCGGCCTCGTCGAGGGGCACCCGCCAGTCCACGCCGATGACGTCGGCCCCGGCGTGGGCCATCGACGCGAGCAGTTCCCCGGTACCGACGCCGAAATGGATTCGCGGAACACCGTATTCGGCGACCTCGGCGAGCACACGGGTGCTGTGCGGTGCCACGAAGCGCTGATAGTCGGCGACCGAGAGCATGCCCGCCCAGGAATCGAACAACTGGATGGCGTCGACACCGGCGTCGAGCTGGACCCGCAGGAAAGCGATCGTGATGTCGGCAAGACGGCCCATCAGATCGTTCCAGAGCTCCGGCGAACCATGCATCATCGCCTTGGTGCGCTCGTAGTTGCGGCTGGGCCCGCCTTCGATGAGGTAGGACGCCAGTGTGAACGGCGCACCGGCGAAACCGATCAGCGCGGTGTGTTCCCCGAGTTCACCCAGGATCAGTTCGACGGCCCGGCCGATCGCGCCGACCGATTCCGGCTCCAATCGGGGTATCGCGCGGACCGCCGACTCCGAACGCACCGGCGCGGCGATCACGGGTCCGGTGCCGGCAACGATGTCGAGGTCGATGCCTGCAGCCTTCAGCGGAACCACGATGTCGGAGAACAGGATGGCGGCGTCGACGTCGTGTCGGCGGACCGGCTGCAGAGTGATCTCACAGACCATCGCGGCGTCGAAACACGACTCCAACATTCCGTGTTCGGCCCTGATGGCCCGGTACTCGGGCAGCGAGCGTCCCGCCTGTCTCATGAACCACACCGGACGGCGAGCGGGTGTGAGCCCGGTCGCTGCCGCCACCAGCGGCAGATGCGACCGGTCGGCGCGGATTCGAGGTGTGTGCGACATCGTTGTTCACTCTGCCACGCGACCCACCGGCGACAGGCCCCAGGTCTGCCGTACGGCGCGCCTCCGCCGCTGCTCGCCACCGCCGACCTACCGTCGAACGGTGACGTCTTCGGGAGCTGAAAGCGAGCCGGCTGATTTCCGCGCTGCGGTCGAGTCGCTGCACGCCGCTCGGATACGGCGGGAAATCGAAGTCGGCCCGATCCGGCCACCACAGCGGCTCGCACCGTACAGCTATGCGATCGGCACCGAGGTGCGCGCACCCGACGATGTCGCACCCGACGAGGTCCCGGTCGACTCCCCGGGCAGCGCCTTCGGACGCCTGATCCTGCTCTATGACCCGGCCGGTCAGGACGCCTGGAACGGGACCATGCGCCTGGTCGCCTACATCCAGGCCGAGGTCGAGGCCGCGCTCGCGATGGATCCGTTGTTGCCGGAAGTGACTTGGAGCTGGCTCAGTGAGGCGCTGGGCGTGCCCGTCGGGTCGACCGCGACTCCTGACGACAGCGCGGGTGTAGCGGTCACCGCCCTGGGCGGCACGGTCACCTCGACCACGTCGGTTCGCTACGGCGACATCGCCGGCCCGCCACGTGCCCATCAACTGGAGCTGCGCGCGTCGTGGACGGCCGTGACCGCCGACGGCCTGGGCAGCCACCTCGAAGCCTTTTGCGAGGTGCTCGCGTCCGCTGCGGGGCTGCCGCCGGTCGGGGTCACCGAACTCGGCCCCTCATGAGCGAAGCGGACACGCCCGAGAGCGGGTCCCCCACCGACTCCGAGCCGGTCGAGACCACCCCGTTGCTCTCGCCTGCCGACGGGGTTCCGCCGGTGCTGACGTCCGCGCAGCAGTTCGCCGAGACCGCCGCCAAACTGCTCGCCGGATCGGGACCGATCGCACTCGACACCGAGCGCGCTTCGGGCTACCGGTATTCGCAGCGTGCCTACCTGATCCAGATCCGACGCCGCGGTTCCGGGTCGTTCCTGCTGGACCCGATCGCCGAACCCGAGGCGCTGGCCCCGGTGATCGCCGTGCTCGACGGTCCAGAATGGGTCCTACACGCCGCCGACCAGGATCTGCCCTGTCTTCGTGAGCTCGGCTTCCGGTGCGCGGAGCTCTATGACACCGAACTGGCCGGACGGCTCCTTGGCCTGGCCAAGGTCAACCTTGCGGCGATGGTGGCGCACTTTCTGGGTCTGGGGCTGCAGAAGGGCCACGGTGCGGCCGACTGGTCGCGCCGCCCACTCCCCGACGAGTGGCTCAACTACGCGGCCCTCGATGTCGAGGTACTCGTCGAACTGCGCGACGCGATGGACGCCGCTCTCGTCGACGCCGGCAAAGACCGTTGGGCGCGTGAGGAATTCGCCTACGTCCTCGAACGCCCACCGGCGCCGCCGCGTGAGGATCGGTGGCGCCGCACCTCGAGTATCCATACGGTCAAGAGCGCTCGGGCACTGGCTGCGGTCCGCGAATTGTGGTCAGCCCGTGAGCACATCGCCGAGCGGCGTGACGTGGCGCCCGGGCGCGTGTTGCCGGACTCGGCAATCATCAATGCGGCCACGGTCAGCCCCAAGACCACGGCCGAACTCACCCGCCTCCCGGTGTTCGGTGGACCTCGTCAGCGCAGGCAGGCCGGTACTTGGCTGGCCGCGTTGCAACGCGCGCGAGAGCTTCCCGACGACGAACTGCCGCCCCGCAAGGCGCCGGCGACGGGCGGACTGCCACCGACCAACCGGTGGGAGCAACGCAACCCCGAGGCCGCCGCTCGGCTGGCCGAGGTCCGGTCCGCGCTGGCGACGATCGCAGAGGAACATTCGGTGCCGGCGGAGAACCTGCTCGCACCGGATGTCATGCGGCAGCTGTGCTGGGACGGACTCCCGGAAGCCGCACCGACGGCCGAACAGGTGGATCAGCGTTTGGCGTCGGACGGTGCCCGCGCCTGGCAACGCGCCCTGTGCGCGGAACCGTTCGCGGCGGCCTTCGCCAAAGCAGCGGTCTCCTAGGAGATCTGCGCTCAGCGCTGGTCGTCGACCTGAGGTTCGACGGCGTCGTCGGTGTCGAGGCCTGTGGCGTCGAGTTCTGGGGCGTCGAGTTCTGAGGCGTCGAGTTCTGGGCCGTCGGCAAGGGGCCGGTCGAGTCCCGGTGCGCTGTGCATCCCGGCAACGGTCGCGGTGATCGAACGCGCGAGATCCTGTGCGGTCAAACCGAACTCGGCAAGGATCTGGCCGCGCGACGCGTGCGGGACGAACTGCTGCGGAATTCCGCGGATCTGCACGGGAACCAGGATGTCGGCGGCCGCGACCGCTTCGGCGATGGCAGCGCCCACTCCCCCGCTGACACCGTTGTCCTCCAGCGTGACCACCAACCGATGACGCCGGGCGGCATCCACGATCGAACCGGCCACAGGCAGGATCCAGCGCGGATCGACCACCGTGGCGTCGATACCCTGCCGGGCGAGGCGCTCGGCGGTGTCGACGGCCAGACCGCAGAAGGCCCCGATCGCCACGATGAGGACGTCGCCACTCGCCTCGCCGAGACCGGCGGCCGCGCGGTGCAGGACGTCCACGCCGTCGTGGAGTCGTTCGACGGCTCGAATGTCCTCGGGCACAGCACCTTTCGAGAAGCGCAGGGCCGTGGGTCCGGTGGTGGTCGCCAACGCCTCGTCAAACTCCTCGCGCAGCCGGACCGCGTCACGAGGTGCCGCCACCCGCAAGCCGGGCACCATCGCCATCAGGGACAGATCCCACATGCCGTGGTGGCTGGGCCCGTCGGGACCGGTGATCCCGGACCGGTCGAGCACGAGGGTCACCGGAAGTTTGAGGAGGGAGACGTCCATCAAGAGCTGGTCGAAGGCCCGGTTGAGGAAGGTCGAGTAGATCGCGACCACCGGATGCAGACCACCGAGGGCCAGTCCGGCCGCCGACGTCATGGCGTGCTGTTCGGCGATCCCGACGTCGAACATGCGGTCCGGGTACTTCTCACCGAACGGCGTGAGACCGGTGGGTCCCGGCATCGCCGCGGTGATGGCGACGACGTCGTCGCGCGCGGCGCCCGCGTCGAGCAGCGCCGCGGAGAACACCGATGTCCAATCCTGTGGGGCCACGCTGGTGGCGCGGCCGGTCACGGGATCGATGATGCCGGTCGCATGCATCTGATCGGCCTCGTGGTTCTCGGCCGGCGCGTAGCCCATGCCCTTGCGGGTGACGACATGAACGATGACCGGTCCACCGAAGTCGCGGGCCGACCGGAGCGCCGACTCGACCGCGTCGACGTCGTGCCCGTCGACGGGGCCGACGTACTTCAGGCCCAGGTCGGTGAACATCGCCTGCGGCGAGAGCAAGTCTTTCAGTCCGCTCTTCATGCCGTGCAAGACGGCGTAGGCGGGTTCTCCGACCACGGGCAGCTGCTTGACGGCCTTCCGGCTCTCGTCGAGGAAGCGCTCGTAACCCGGCTGCAGCCGCAGGCCCGACAGGTGACTGGCAAGCCCGCCGATCGTTGGTGCGTACGACCGTCCGTTGTCGTTGACGACGATCACCATCGGCCGGTCGGCGGCCGCGATGTTGTTCATCGCTTCCCAGCACATACCGCCGGTGAGCGCTCCGTCGCCGACGATCGTGACGACGGTGCGGTCGGGCTGGCCGGTCAGGGCGAAGGCTTTGGTCAGTCCGTCGGCGTAGGACAGCGCCGCGGAGGCGTGCGACGACTCGACCCAGTCATGCGGGCTCTCCGACCGTTCTTGGTAGCCGGTGAGTCCGCCCTTCTGCCGCAGGTGGTCGAAGTCGTCTTTGCGCCCGGTCAGGATCTTGTGCACGTAGCACTGGTGACCGGTGTCGAAGATCACCGGATCGTGGGGCGAGTCGAACACCCGATGCACCGCGATGGTCAGCTCGACCACACCCAGATTCGGACCCAGATGGCCGCCGGTCGCCGACACCTTGGCGATCAGGAACTGCCGGATCTCCGCGGCCAGTGTCTCGAGTTCGGCGGGCGAGCACGCCTGCAGATCGGCCGGTGAATCGATCCGGTCGAGCACGCTCATCGTTTCCTCCATCCGGACCCGGCCATGGTGTCTGGGGCTGCTGTCGGCGACTGTTGTCTGTGACTGTCGTCGGGGGCTGTGTGCGGGGAGGGCGGCAGGCCCGACCCCTGTCTGGAACAGTCTACGGACTTCGCCACCCACACCCGAGCCCCGCGGTTCGGTGAACCCGACGAAAACCCACGCGACGTCACGCGGTTGAACGGTTGCGAACGAGGCAGGCAATCGCCTCGACATGGTGCGTCAGGACAAACGCGTCGAAACCCCGCAGCCCCACCACGGAGTAGCCGTGTCCGGCAAAGAGGCCAAGATCACGCGCGAACCTGGCGGCGTCGCAGCCGACGTGCACCACCACGTCGGGTTCGGCGGCGGCGATCGCGCCGATCACGCGTTCACCGGCACCGGTCCGTGGCGGATCCAGGACCACCAGGTCGGGGTGAGGCAGCGAACCGATCTGTGCCGCAACCTCACCGGCGTGGATGACGACCCGGTCATCGCCGTCGAAGGTCTTCTCCGCCGCCGCCAGTGCCCGGGTGTCGGAATCGACCACATGCACTGCCCCGACTCCCAGATCGCCGACCCCCAGATCACTGACCCCCAGATCGCCGTCGAGTAGTGCAGCGGCGAACACCCCGGCACCGCCGTACAGATCCCAGGCCACCCTCGGGGGTGTCGATGCGTGCGCGCGGGCGAACTCGACGATGGTGTTCGCATAGGTTTCCGGAGCATTCCGATGCGCCTGCCAGAAACCGGTGACCGGAATCTGCCACGACCGAGCGCCCACCCGGTGTTCGGCGACATCGGTGCCCTCCAGTAATCGTTCGGCGCGGGGCGCGCGAAGACGGTGCCGGCGCTGCTGCACCTGCTTCCGTGAGCGGCCGGAACGGCCCGGCCGGGGTGTGGCGACGGGCGCCAGTTCGGTGACGTGGCGTCGGCCCGCATCGTCGAGCACGATCACCAGTTCGGCATGCGGGGTGAATCCACCGTCGATTCCCGCCGGTATCCGGGGGTCTGGCTGGGCGCAGCTCACCCTGGTGATCACCTCGTCGGCGCGGAAGCCGAGTTGTCCGGCGAACCCAGCGTCGTCGACGGCCAGTCGGGTTCGAATCCGCCAGCCGGTGGGGTCATCGGCCAGTGCCCTGACGCCCGAGTCCAGGTCGGTGTCGGCCACCACCGTGTCGGGCAGGTGGCCGACGCGGCGCAGTACGTCCACCAGGACGTCGCGCTTGAGGCCACGAGCGTGGACCGGGTCGATGAACGCCAGATCGCAGCACCCAGCGCCCGCGGCGGCCGCCGCACACACACTTGGCACTCGGTGCGGCGAGGCGTCGAGGATCTCGACCGTCTCGGCCCGCCAGAACGATGGATGCGAGTCATCGGTGATGCGGGCCCGCACCCGCTCGCCCGGCACGGCACCTCGAACGAAGACCACCCGGCCGTCCGTTCGGCCCACGGCCGCCCCGCCGTTGGCGAGCGCGTCCACGGTGATCTCGAGAGTCGTCGAACCGGGGTCCTGCGGGTCCGTCGGACTCACCGACGTTCCGGGTCGCCACCGAGCGCACGCCGGGTCTCCCCCGGTGCCCAGTAGCTCGGGTCGGCCTTGCGGCGGTCCGACGAGGTCAACTGCCACGGCACCGAGGTCACCATCACGCCCGGTTCGAACAGCAGGCGCCCCTTGAGACGCAGCGCCGACTGGTTGTGCAGAATCTGCTCCCACCAATGCCCGACAACGTACTCGGGGATGAACACGGTGATGACATCGCGCGGATTCTCCCGCCGCACGCGACGCACGTAATCGATGACCGGCCGGGTGATCTCACGGTACGGCGACGCGATCACCTTGAGCGGGACCGTGATGTCGCTGGCCTCCCATTGCGACACCAGCTTGCGGGTGTCGCGGTCGTCGACGTTGACGGTGATCGCCTCGAGCACGTCGGGACGGGTGGCACGTGCATAGAGAAGTGCGCGCTTGGTGGCCAGGTGCAGGGTGGAGACCAACACCACCGAGTGCGTGCGACTGGGCAACACCGTTTCCTCGTCGTTCTCCTGCGCGCGTTCGAGTTCGGTCTGTACCGAGGCGTAGTGGTGATGGATCAGCTTCATCAGGATGAAGATCGCGACCATCGCCAGGATCGCGATCCAGGCGCCCGCGGTGAACTTGGTGATGAGGACGACGATGAGAACAGTCGCCGTCATGACGAGGCCGACGCTGTTGATCACGCGCGACTGCATCATGCGTCGGCGTGCCCGAGGGTCGGTCTCGGTGCGCAACAGCCGGGTCCAGTGCCGCACCATGCCGGTCTGGCTGAGGGTGAACGACACGAACACGCCCACGATATAGAGCTGGATCAGGGCCGTCACCTGAGCGCCGAAGGCGACCACGAAGACGATCGCGGCGAGCGCGAGGAACACGATTCCGTTGCTGAATGCGAGCCGGTCACCCCGGGTGTGCAACTGGCGGGGCAGGTAACGATCCTGCGCGAGCACCGATCCCAGCACCGGGAATCCGTTGAACGCCGTGTTGGCCGCCAGCATCAGAATCAGGGCGGTGACGGTGGCGACGAAATAGAAGCCGGGTGTGAAGGTGTCGAAGACCGCGTGCGCCAGCTGCGCGATCATCGCCTTCTGCTGGTAGCCCTCGGGTGCCCCGATCAAGTCTTGCTCGGGGTCCATCACGTATTTCGCGCCGATCTTCTGCGCCAGCATCACGATCCCGAGCAGCAGGATGATCGCGAAGGTTCCCAGCATCAGGAGTGTGGTGGCCGCGTTGCGCGACTTGGGTTTCCGGAAGGCCGGCACACCGTTGCTGATCGCCTCGACACCGGTCAGGGCCGCACAGCCCGACGAGAAGGCCCGGGCGATCAGGAAGACGAAGGCGATTCCGACGAGGTGGTTGTCCTCGGCCTTGATCTCGAAGCCTGCGGTCTCGGACTGGACATTCTCGCCGAGGACGTAGATCTCGAAGAATCCCCAGATCAACATCGCGAGAACGCCGATGATGAAGGCGTAGGTGGGAGTTGCGAGGAACGCGCCGGATTCCTTGATGCCACGCAGGTTCACCGCCGCGAGGAGCACGATCGCGGCGACGCAGAACCACACCTTGTGTTCTTCCACGAACGGGATCGCCGACCCGATGTTCTCCGCCGCCGACGAGATGGACACCGCGACCGTCAGCACGTAGTCGACCAGCAGTGCGCTGCCTACCGTCAGACCCGCATTGGGACCGAGATTGACCGTCGCGACCTCGTAGTCGCCGCCACCGGACGGGTAGGCGTGCACGTTCTGGCGATAGCTGGCCACCACCACCACCATGACGACGGCGACCGCGACGGCCACCCACGGTGTGTAGGCGAGCGCGCTGACACCGGCCACCGACAGGACCAGGAAGATCTCCTGCGGCGCGTACGCCACCGACGACATGGCATCGGACGCGAATACGGGCAGCGCAATCCGCTTCGGCAGGAGCGTGTGACCCAACGTGTCACTGCGGAATGGCCGCCCCAGAAGCAGGCGCTTGGTCGCGACGGACACCTTCGACACGGTGGACACCAGGCAACATTAGAGCCTGTGATATCCATTGGCCACCAAGGGCCGGGTCGGCACCCGAAGGATGGTGTGTGCGGGTAGGTTCAAGGTCGGCCCGGGCCTGGATGCAGCTCGGCCGGACGATGAACGTGTGGTCGACGGAAGGAACGTCGTGCGGGTTGTGATCATGGGTTGCGGACGGGTCGGTTCGGCGCTCGCAATGGCGATGCAGAAACGTGGTCACGAGGTCGCGATCATCGACCGCGATGCGTCGGCCTTCTCGCGTCTGAGCCCCGATTTCACAGGTGTGACCATCGCCGGCGTCGGCTTCGACCGTGACGTCCTCGAACGCGCGGGCATCGAGAACGCCGACGCGTTCGCGGCGGTGTCCTCGGGCGACAACTCGAACATCATCTCGGCCCGCGTCGCGCGGGAGACCTTCGCCGTGGAGCGTGTCGTCGCCCGCATCTACGACGCGAAACGTGCCGAGGTGTACGAGCGTCTGGGCATCCCGACCGTTGCGACCGTGCCGTGGACCACCGAGCGGTTCGTCTCGGCCCTCGGTGAGACGTCCACGACCACGGAGTGGCGCGACCCCTCCGGATCTCTGGCGGTGGCCCAACTCGACATCCACGAGTCGTGGATCGGAACCACTGTCGGCAAGTTCCAGGAACTGACCGGCGCACGTGTGGCATTCCTCAACCGGGTCGGACACCCGGTCCTGCCGGACGTGAAAACCGTGCTGCAGCAAGACGATGTGGTGTTCGCAGCCTGCCTGCTCGACAACCTCGACAATGCCCGGGCGACCGCATCCGGCCCGGCCACACACGACTAGGGCAGGCTCCGCAGATGCTCCGCACTTCCAGTCCCACCACCTCTGACCGAGGAGTTCAGCCATGAGAGTCGCCATCGCCGGTGCCGGTGCGGTCGGTCGGTCCATCGCCCGAGAGCTGCTCACCAATGCCCACGAGGTGACGCTTTTCGAACGTCAGATGGGTCATATCGACGAGAAGGCGGTCCCCGGAGCCACCTGGGTCCTGGCCGACGCCTGCGAGCTGTCGAATCTCGAACAGGCCGATCTGCACACCTTCGACGTCATGATCGCCGCGACCGGCGACGACAAGGCCAACCTGGTGGTCAGCCTCCTCGCCAAGACCGAGTTCGCGGTCAATCGGGTCGTCGCACGGGTGAATGATCCGCGCAACGAATGGCTCTTCGACGAGGACTGGGGCGTGGACGTCGCGGTCTCCACCCCCCGGCTGCTCGCCTCGCTGGTCGAGGAGGCCGTCTCGGTCGGTGATCTGGTGCGGCTGATGACCTTTCGACAGGGTCAGGCCAACCTGGTCGAACTGACGCTCCCGGCCAACACGCCACTGGCCGGTAAACCCGTGCGCAAGCTCACCCTGCCGCGCGATGCGGCGCTGGTCGCGATCCTGCGCGGCGGCCGGGTGATCGTCCCGCAGTCCGACGACCCGATCGAAGGCGGCGACGAGTTGATCTTCATCGCGCCCGACGACGTGGAACCGGCGCTGCGCGACGCCATGCAGGTCTGACCCGCTGCTGCAGCGATCAGTTGCGGGACTGTTCGGGCCCGAGCCGGTCGGTGGAAGACTGCTCGATTTTCTGCTCGGACTCGCCGTGTTCGGACTGGGTGGCCCGTCGCACCAGGTACACGGTCGCGAGTACCGCGATTGCCGTGAGTGGCCAACCCATGGCGATGCGGGCAACCGCGAGCCACCCGGTCTGGTCGTGGTCGTAGAGCTGCGACTGCAGCACGTAGCGCGCCACGAACACGAGTGCCCAGACCGCGGTTGCCAGGTCGTAGGCCCGCAATGTGGCGCGGCTGCGCCGCCACCCGGTGCCCTGTCCGTTCACGAGATGCCAGGCCACTCCCACGAGCGGCCACCGCACGACGATGGAGATGACGAACACCACCGCGTACACGAGCGTCGTCCAGATGCCGAACAAGAAGTAGCCCTTGGCATCTCCGACCCGATGGGCGATGAACACACAGATGGCCACGCCGAGCAGACCCGATACCGCGGGGGTGAGCGCCTCCCGGCGCACCAACCTCAGCACGAAGATGGCGACGGCGGTCGTCAGTGCCGCGATGATCGCAGCGCGTAACCCGAAGAACGAGTTCACCGGCACAAAGACGACGACCGGCACGGTCGAATAGATCAGTCCGGACACACCGCCGAGTTGTTCGAGAACCGACGGGCTTTCGGAGGACTCAGTCCTCTGTGCCATGCAACTCGTAATACGGGTTGTAGATCACCTTGTTGCCCTCGTGCAGTCCCAGACGTCCGCGAACAGTCAGCTTCCGGCCGGGCTCGATACCGGGAATGCGATTGCGTCCCAGCCATTTCAGGGTGACGACATCGCTGCCGTCGAAGAATTCCGCCTTGACGCCCGCCTTCGCGGTACGTGAGCAGGTCTCCACCGATCGCAACTCACCGTGCATCGTCACCTCGTCGCCGCGACAACACTCCGAGGCCCGCTGGGCACCCGTTGCGCGCGACTCCTCGGCGATCTTCTCCGCGTCGGCGTCACCGAGATCCTCGGTCAGCCGGCGCGTCAGTCGCTTCAGGTAACCGGCTGTGGGCATCACAACCTCCAGGCTTTCTCTTCGCTTGTGGAGTCTGGCTGTTTCGGGCTGGCGAACGACTCCATTTCTCGCCAGCGTAGACCTGTCCGTCTACTGGTGACAACGCCGGAGCATGATCATTCCATGCCACTGAATGACCGGCTTGTTTCGCCCTCGCCGAGAGTCCTGGTTGCCATCCCCGGCACCGGATCCGACGGCGACCACATCGGCCGCGCATTCGGCCCCGCGGCCACCTGGCTCGGCGTCGAACTCATCGCGCTGGAACCGGAAAACGACCTGGTGGCAGGCTATCTACGCAGGCTCGATCAGCTGAGCGCCACGGCAGGCAGGCTGCTGGTGGGCGGGGTGTCGATCGGGGCCGCGATCGCGCTCGAGTGGGCTCTGAAAGCGAGCGCCGAGAAGTGTGCCGGGGTGCTTGGTGCGCTGCCCGCGTGGTGTGGGGTGCCGTCGTCGGCACCGGCCGCCCACAGCGCGCTGGCCACTGCCGAATCACTGCATACCGCGGGCCTGGACGCCACGGTCGCCACCATGGCGGCCTCGAGCCCGACCTGGCTCGCCGAAGAACTGTCCCGATCGTGGCGCGCGCTGTCCGGCGGGCTGGAAGCCCAGTTGCGTGCGGCCGCCGCCTACACGGCGCCCGAGGCGGAGGCGTTGACCACACTCGAGGTCCCGCTGGCGATCACCGCCGCGACCGACGACCCGGTCCATCCCATCGACGTCGCTCGCCGGTGGTGTTCCGCCGCGCCGCGGGCGAGGCTGGTCGAGGTGACCCTCACCGAATGGGGTGAGCATCCCGCAATCCTCGGCAACGGCTGCGCCCGCGCGTACGCGCAGATGCTCACTGCCGATTAGGGATCAGCGCCGGCCGCGCCGCCGGAACCGCTGCATGGCCGAACCCGACGACGGGGCCGGCGGCGGCTCGTCGTCGGCCGGCCCCGCGGCCGTACCCGCGGAGTCATCGTCCTCGGCGACATCCTCGCCGGCGTCGGTCCAGACGGTGGCCGCAGCGAGCTGATCGATCGCGCCACCGGGAACCGGTGCATCCGCATCTGTCGCATCCGACGCGGGGGCAGCCGAACCAGCAGCTGGGCCGGACGGGGCGATGAGCGGGCCAGGCCCTTCTTCTGCGGCAGCCATCTCCTCCATCATCTGCTGCTGCGCTGCCGCAACCTGCTCGGCGAGTACCGGCGGCAGCGTGATGGGCAGTGGATCACGAGGAGGGTATGGCTCGGTACCCCGTCGGACGACGGTTTCGGCGAGCACCGCACGCGCGAGCTGGGCCATCTCCGACGCCGACGTCGTCGGGCCACTCGCGACGCAGCGCACCATCCAGCGGGGGCCGTCGACGCCGATGAAGCGGTGGGTCGCGCCGTCGAGTTCCCCCACCACTTCGCGGCCCCAATGGCCGTCGGAGATGCTTGCCTGGGCGCCGTCGTCACGCAACGATTCGGCAAGTTCCCGGACCACCTCGCGCCAGAGTCCCGGCGATTTGGGAGCGGCATAGGCCGACACCGTGATTCGGCCGTGCGGGGTCACCAGGTAGACCGACTGCGGTTCATGATCCGCCGACATCTCCACGGTGACCTGGCCGCCTTCGACAACCGGCACGAGCACCGAGCCGAGGTCGAGATGTGAGTTCTCGAGCTCGTGGGGATCGGTCGCGAGATTCTCGATGTCGTAGGGACCGCGTGCCTCGCCGATCCGTGGTGCATCGGTCTGTGATTCATCGGCCATGGATGCTCCTCGTGCCCGCCCCCATGGTGTGCGTCCCGCCCGTCGGCGTTGAATCCCTCAGCGCCCGATTCCTCTGCGCCCGATTCCTCTGCGCCCGATTCCTCGGCGCCCAATCCCTCAGCGCCCAAAACCTCAGCGCCCAAAACCTCAGCGGCCCCGTGACCCCCGTCGTGTCGACCATGAACGCACAGTATCCGAACGCGCACCGGATCGGACTCAGGTGCGCGACTCCGGTGTGGCAGGCGGTGGATCCTGCAAGACTGCGTGGCCACCGCTCGAGCCGTATCCGCCGGCACCCCGGCTGGTGTCGTCGAGTTCGGTCACCTCCATGAACTCCGGCAACTCGACCCGCTGCACGACGAGCTGCGCGATCCGATCGCCACGAGAGATCGAGATCGACTGTTCGGGATCGAGATTGATCAGACACACCTTGATCTCGCCGCGATAGCCGGCATCGATGGTGCCCGGCGAGTTGACGATCGACAGCCCGGCGCGCGCGGCCAGGCCCGAGCGAGGGTGGATCAATCCGACGGTGCCCACCGGAAGCGCGACCGCGATCCCGGTGCCGACGAGTTGTCGTCGGCCCGCGGGCAATTCGAGGTCGATGGTGGAATAGAGGTCCACGCCCGCGTCGCCCGGATGGGCACGCACCGGTAGTGGCAACTCAGGGTCGAGGCGTCGGATCGGAATAGGTGCGAGAGGGGTGGGTTCTGCGCTCACGCAGGCAGACTACGCTGGTCGCGTGATCGAACCCCACTCACCCGACAACGCAACCGGCCCGTCGGAGGGCGGGCTGATGCCGTATGACGAACGTCTCCACGTCCCTTGGTGGTGGTGGCTGGCGGCCCTGGTCGTCGTCGGTGTCGTAGGTCACGAGATCGAGTTGGCGGCGCATGAATCCGCCTGGGGTTTGCTGGCCTACCCGGTGGTGGCGCTGTTGTGCGCGGCCGTGCTGTGGTCGATGGGGCGGGTGCGGATCAGTGTCACCGCCGACGGTGAACTGCACGCCAACCGAGCCCGGCTGCCCCGATCGGTGATCGCTCGCGGCGCGAGCATTCCGGCGACCGCGAAGAGCGCCGCACTCGGGCGGCAGCTCGATCCGGCCGCATATCTGGTGCACCGGTTCTGGGTGAAGACGATGGTGCTGGTCGTGCTCGACGACCCCGACGACCCCACGCCGTATTGGCTGGTGTCGACTCGACATCCCGCCCGGTTGCTCGCCGCGCTGGACATTCCGGACGCCGCGGCCGAGAAGTCGGACGACCGGCAACAATAGGCCGCTGCTGGACCCACTGTGCCGGCGGACTCACCGCGTCGATGCGGTGAGTCGATCTGTTCACCTGCCGGTCAGGCGCAGTCCACGCAGATCATCGTGGTGCCGTTCTCCCGCGCCAGCCGGCTGCGGTGGTAGACGAGAAAGCAGCTAGTACAAGTGAATTCGTCTGCCTGCTTGGGGATCACCCGCACGGACAGTTCCTCACCCGACAGATCTGCACCGGGCAGTTCGAAGGACTCAGCGGTGTCACTCTCGTCGACATCGACGGCAGCGGCTTGCGCCTCGCTGCGCCGAGCCTTCAGTTCCTCGAGCGAGTCCTCGTTCAGGTCCTCGGTCTCCGTGCGTCGTGGCGCGTCGTAATCAGTAGCCATTGTGTGCCTTACGTGGTTGAGAGTCTCAAAGGGCGCTCTCGGCTGCCCGGCTTGTGGCCGAGAAGCCCGTGGATGCGCGCAGCCCCGCCGGGATTGTCTTGCCGGCGGCGTCACTACAACGTCATGACCGGTGCAATTCGTTACCCGTAACCGTTCAGACCGCTGTGAGTTTCATCACATTTGGTCCTTTACTCCCCCTGGGCCGTGGAGAGCAGGCGCCCGAAGAATAGTGGACCGGATTGCTTGGGTCAACAATTACCGCAAACGAGTTTCGCGGCGTGTTTCTTCCCGGCATCGGCAACCGAGGAGGTGGCACACCGTGCCCATTACGGACTCCACCGCCGTCCACCCTCTACAGTGAGCGAGACCCAGACCGATGGACCGACTCCAACGTCGGCTCCATCACCGGCCTGGGCCCCCGATCGGGAGAGGAGCCCGTCCGCCGTGGTGTCGCAGATTACGACCGGCTACCCGACCGACGAGAACGGTCGGGCCTACCGGCGCCGACGCTACGTGCCGGCGATCGTCACCGTCGTGGTCCTGCTTGTGGTGGGCCTGATCGTCTGGGCCACCGCCTTGGCCGACAGCGACAACCAGAGCGCCCCGACGGACTGCAATCAGCCGACTCCGGCTTCCTCGACGGCCCCGGCCCCGGATGCCGGCAATCCCGCGCCGGCCACCACCACACCCCCGCATCTGAACGCCGTGAGCCGCACCGACATGCTCGAGGTGGCACCGGCACCACTGTCGACCTTCCAGGTGCGCGTATTGAATGCGTCCGCCGAGCGCGGCGCTGCACGTACCGTGTCCGACGACCTGGCCGGTCAAGGATTCAGTCCGGCAACCGACACAGCGTACGGCGACGACGCCCTCTACCCGAACCGCGACCTCAACTGTGTCGCGCAGATCCGGTTCGGTCCGGCCGGACGCGCTGGTGCAGCGTCGGTCTGGCTGGCCTTCCCCTGCGCGCAACTCGTGGACGACGGCCGACGCGGAAGTACGGTCGACGTCGCCCTCGGCGAGTACTACAAGAACACCGAACTCTCGCAGGACACCCAAGCGGCCCTCGAGGTCCTGCGCTCGGCCGACCCGAAGAAGCCCGAGACCGGTGTCGACCCGGCACTGCTCTCTGCGGTCCATTCCGCCGGCTGCTGACCCGAGGTTTTTCGCCCCGCCCGCCACCGCTCCTGTGACCGGCTCACACAACGCGCGCCCGCGCGCCGACGTCGTCGAGGATCTCGGACAGTTCGGTGGCGATCCCGGGCGCCATGGCCACCGTCAGATGCCCTTCCGACGACCGCGATTCCGGCGGTGGAGTCGACACCACCGCACCCGCCTCGGCGGCGATCAGCGATCCGGCGGCCCAATCCCACGGGCTCAAACCGTGCTCGTAGTGGGCGTCGACGGCCCCGCTGGCCACCATGCAGAGATCGAGCGCCGCGGCGCCGATCCTCCTGATGTCACGAACCCTGGGCAGCAGACGCGCGACGATGTCGCCCTGCGCCTGCCTGCGGTGTGCGTCGTAGCCGAAGCCGGTGGCGACGAGCGCGAGTTCGGCCCGGTCGATCGTGTTGCAGGACAGCCGTAACCGACTGCCGTCGGCACCGTGGACATGCGCGCCCCGACCCAGGGCGGCGGTGTAGGTGAGCCCGCGGGCCACGTCGACGACCGCTCCCGCGACCGACTGCCCGTCGATCTGCGCTGCCACCGACACCGCGTACGCAGGAATTCCGTACATGAAGTTGACCGTGCCGTCGATCGGATCCACGACCCACCGGACACCGGAGGGCACGGCGACGGTTCCGCCCGCCTCCTCACCGAGGATCTCGTCGTCCGGGCGTGCCTTGTGCAGCAACGCACGCACCAGTTGCTCGGTCTCGGTGTCGGCCACGGTGACCGGATCGGTTTCGGTCGACTTCGTCGACACGACCGAACTGTCGGCGCCGGAATCGGTCTGGCCGAACAATTCTGGCCTGCGTAGACGGACATGGTCGGCGGCAGCTTGTGCCACCGACCGCGCAATCGTCTCGAGGTCGTGCGCCTCGTCTGGTGGGTATGCGTCCGTGCACCGCGGATCGGTAGGTCCATTCGCCACAGGCTCCATTGAACAGCACGCGAATCGGTCGGCGGTCCGCGGAACCGCACCGGCGGAAACCGCAGGCGGCGCAGCATCGTCGGCAACCAAGCGATCCGCGCCCCGGCTGGATAGCCTGAACTTGTATTCGTCGCCGCCGGAGAGGACGTCGTAATGGCCGAGTCAGCACCGACCGAGTCACCCGAACCTGATATCGCCACCACCTCAACCAATCTCGGGTTCGGAGTGGATGTCGGCGGTTCGGGCATCAAAGGCGGCGTGGTGGATCTCGACACCGGCGAACTCGTCGGCGAACGGTTCAAGGTGCTGACCCCCAAACCCTCGACGCCGAACGCGGTCGCCGGCGGTGTCGCCGAGGTCGTCGAACACTTCGACTGGGACGGACCGGTCGGCATCACCCTGCCGGGCGTGATCACCGAAGGTGTCATGCGCACTGCGGCCAACATCGACAAGGGCTGGATCGGGACCGACGTCTACGCCCTGTTCAGTGAGTACCTCGGCGGCCGGCAGGTGTCGGTACTGAACGACGCCGACGCCGCCGGCATGGCCGAGGACGCATACGGCGCGGGCAAGGGCGTCGACGGTGTGGTGATGCTGCTGACCTTCGGCACCGGCATCGGCTCGGCGATCCTCATCAACGGCACGCTGGTGCCCAACACCGAGCTCGGGCACATGTACGTCGGCAAGAAGGAAGCCGAACATCAGGCGTCGTCGCGGATCAAGGAGGAGAAGGGGTGGTCGTATGAGAAATGGACCGAGCATGTCTCCACAGTCCTCGAGGCCTACGAGGCGCTGTTCTGGCCCAAGGTGTTCATCGCCGGCGGCGGTATCAGCCGCAAGTCCGCCAAGTGGATCCCATTGCTCACCAACTCGACCCCGGTGGTGCCGGCCACCCTGCTGAACACCGCAGGCATCGTCGGTGCGGCCATGGCCGTGTCGCAGGGACTCAAGACCTGACCGGGGAAACGTAGCGCGACACCGGTTGCGCACGACCTCGGCGATGCCGTGTGACCTGGCCTTTGACACATCCTTGAACCCGATGTCGTTACAATGGTCGTCACCGGTCATGTTGCACCGAGTACCAAGCCCTCACCCGCGGTGGCCCGTGCTGCCGCGACGCGTCAAAAGTCAGTTTCGAAAGGTTGTACGTGGCAGCCACCAAGACCGTTCACTCGGACGCCGAGGTCGACGAGACAACGGATTCGTCCACCGACGGCTCGAGCGAGCAGACACCCGCCAAGCGCCCGGCCAAGAAGGCGGCCAAGAAGGCAGCCCGCAAGGCCCCCGCCAAGAAGGCCGCGCGTAAGGCTCCCGCCAAGAAAGCGGCCAAGAAGGCTGCGGCCGGGCCCGACGCCGGCGGCGACACCGATGCCGAACCCGATGACAGTCCGGATTCCATCGACGACATCGACGGCCCCGACGCCGAACTCGATGAGGACGTCGAGATCGACGACCTCGACGTCGATGACGAGGACGACGCCACCGACGACGACTCGGACGACGACGAGGAGGAGGGCGACGCCGAAGAGCCGGCGGCCGCCACCTCGAAGCCCACTCCCGCCACCGACAAGGCCAATGCCGCCAAGGACGTGCCGGAGAAGTCGGCAGGTGACTTCGTCTGGGACGAGGAAGAGTCCGAGGCACTGCGTCAGGCCCGCAAGGACGCCGAGCTCACCGCCTCGGCCGACTCCGTGCGCGCCTACCTCAAGCAGATCGGCAAGGTCGCACTCCTCAACGCCGAGGAGGAGGTCGAACTCGCCAAACGCATCGAGGCCGGCCTGTTCGCCACCGAGCGCCTGCGTCGGATCATGGCGTCCGGCGAGAAGATCAGCACCGCCCAGAAGCGCGATCTCAACTGGATCTCGCGAGACGGCAACCGCGCCAAGAACCACCTCCTCGAAGCGAACCTCCGTCTGGTCGTGTCCCTCGCCAAGCGCTACACCGGCCGCGGCATGGCCTTCCTGGATCTCATCCAGGAAGGCAACCTGGGTCTGATCCGCGCCGTCGAGAAGTTCGACTACACCAAGGGCTACAAGTTCTCGACATACGCCACCTGGTGGATTCGGCAGGCGATCACCCGCGCGATGGCCGACCAGGCGCGCACCATCCGCATCCCGGTGCACATGGTCGAGGTCATCAACAAGCTCGGCCGTATCCAGCGCGAACTTCTTCAGGACCTGGGCCGCGAGCCCACTCCGGAGGAACTCGCGAAGGAGATGGACATCACGCCCGAGAAGGTCCTCGAGATCCAGCAGTACGCGCGTGAGCCGATCTCCCTCGACCAGACCATCGGCGACGAGGGCGATAGCCAGCTCGGTGACTTCATCGAGGATTCGGAAGCCGTCGTCGCAGTCGACGCGGTCAGTTTCACCTTGCTGCAGGATCAGCTGCAGTCCGTGCTCGAGACGCTGTCGGAGCGCGAGGCAGGAGTGGTCCGGCTGCGGTTCGGCCTGACCGACGGTCAGCCGCGCACGCTGGATGAGATCGGGCAGGTGTACGGCGTCACGCGCGAACGTATCCGGCAGATCGAGTCCAAGACGATGTCGAAGCTGCGCCATCCGTCGCGTTCGCAGGTGCTGCGCGACTACCTCGACTAGTCGAGCTCCCTCTCACGCCACGTCTGGCAACCCATCTTCGGGTGGTCTTGTCAACCTTGCGTTCACGGCGATTCCGACGGACGGCTGAATGCGGGGATTGGTGTCGCGCGTTCGTACGATGTCGGAATGTCGGATTCTCTGAGGCAGGCGGTCGTGCTGCCGTCTACCCCGATGCTGGTCACCAGAAGGGCGGTCGACCTGCTCCGGGTTGCCTCGATGCTGTGTAGGTAGCGGCCCGCGCATCAATGCGCAACGAAGCCCCCGATTCGTTTCCCCGCGCCCACCTCGTGATCTCCACGGCGCGCCTGCATCGAAAGCACCCTGCACATGCCAACCATCGTTCTCATTGCCCTGGTCGGATTCGCCGCCCAACTCGTCGACGGCAGCCTCGGCATGGCCTACGGCGTCACGACCACCACACTGCTCTTGGCGATCGGGACCAACCCGGCCGCCGCGTCGGCCACCGTGCACCTCGCGGAGATCGGCACCACCCTGGTCTCGGGTGTCTCGCACTGGAAGTTCGGCAACGTCGACTGGCGCGTGGTCCGCCGGATCGCGATCCCGGGTGCCATCGGCGCTTTCCTCGGCGCGACGATCCTGTCGAAGCTGTCCACCGAGGCGGCCGCTCCCGTGATGGCCGCGATCCTGCTGGCCCTTGGTCTCTACATCCTGCTTCGCTTCACCTTCCAGGGCATTCCGCGCCACAACCTCGGCAAGCCGCTGCGCAAGCGTTTCCTGGGTCCACTCGGCTTTGTCGCCGGCTTCGTCGACGCCACCGGCGGCGGTGGCTGGGGACCGGTCGGCACGCCCGCGATCCTGGCGAGTGGACGTCTGGAGCCCCGGAAGGTCATTGGTTCGATCGACACCAGCGAATTCATCATCGCGCTCGCTGCGAGCCTCGGATTCCTGTTCAGCCTGGGCTCGCAGGGCATCAACTTCGCGTGGGTCGGGGCAATCCTCATCGGTGGTGTTCTGGCCGCCCCGATCGCGGCCTGGCTGGTCCGGCACGTGCCTCCGCGTCTGCTCGGTTCGTCGGTGGGCGGTCTCATCGTGCTCACCAACACCCGCAGCCTGCTCAAGAGCGATCTCATCGACGCATCGGCATCGGTGCGTACGGCGTTCTACCTGGTCATCGCCGTTGCGTGGGCGGCAGCGTTCGCCTACTCGCTGCGCGAGTACCTGCGTGACCGCGAGAACGAATCCTCGGATGCGGTGTCGGAGTTGCGGGAGCAGCGCGAGTCCGAGGAGTCGGTGGGCGCCGCGTCCCCAACCGCATGACGGGCGTTGCGATCCACCTGCGCGCAACGATCACTCCCGAAACTGTGACCCCGGTCGCACCCTGCGTAACGTCGTCTTTTACCGGTGTTGCCGACGATGTTCGCGGTGTTAACGGTGAGTGACGACACACCGACCCGCCCTGCGGAACAATACGAAACCCCCAAGCGTCTGACAGAGTGAGGTTGACGCATCGCCCGGATGTGTCGGCTCACGAAGGGAAGGCGACCGACAGGCGCCGGACCGGGACGGAGGAATCATGAATGACATTGCCACCACAACCCCGATCTCCATGTCGCTCACTGCCGCCGACCGCTGCGATCGCTGCGGCGCCGCGGCAAAGGTACGCGCCGTCCTCCCCAAGGGGGGCGAGCTTCTCTTCTGCCGTCATCACTTCAACGAGCACGAGGCCCGACTCGTCGAGCTGAGCGCGACCGTCGTGGAGTCCGCGGGCGAACTTGTCTGACCCAGCAAACCTCAGACCTGATTCAGGCCCGGCCGGTTCTTCCGGCCGGGCCTGAATCGTGTCGGGTGTCGACGGACTGTGCTCAGCGCCACTCACGCAGCGCGTTGATCCGTTCCCGAAGCTGATCCGCGCTCGCCATCGCTGTCGGCGGACCGCCGAGTTTGGTGCGGAGTTCGTTGTGCACCATGCCGTGCGGCTTCCCCGTCCTGTGGTGGTGCATGGCGACCAGACTGTTCAGTTCTTTTCGGAGCGCATGCAGGTTCTCCCCCGTGCTCCGCGGCGCGGTTGCGGCCGCCCCGACATCCGGCACCGCGGCCGACCGTGCCGTCACCTGTTCGTCCTGCCTGCGCCGCAGTAGTGCGCGGACCTGGTCCGCATCGAGCAGGCCGGGCAATCCGAGGTAGTCCGACTCCTCGTCGGAACCCGCGAAGGTGGCGGTCCCGAACGACGAACCGTCGAAGATCACCTGGTCGAGTTCGGCGTCGGCATGCAGCGACTGAAAGCCCTTCTCCTCCTCGCCGGGCTCGTCCTTCTGCTTGTTCGCATCGGTCAGCAACGCGTCATCGAGGCCGTCGCTGTCGCGGTGCGGTTTGCCGAGCACGTGGTCGCGTTCGGCTTCCATCTGGCTCGCGAGGTCGAGGAGCACCGGCACCGACGGCAGAAACACGCTGGCCGTCTCCCCCGGCCGACGAGACCGGACGAATCGGCCGATCGCCTGCGCGAAATACAGCGGTGTCGACGCACTCGTCGCATAGACCCCGACCGCCAGCCGCGGCACGTCCACACCCTCCGACACCATGCGGACCGCGACCATCCACTCGTCGTCCGACGCGGCGAACTCCGCGATGCGCGACGACGACTTCGGGTCGTCGGACAGCACCACGGTCGGCTTCTTGCCGGTGATGGACGCCAGCAGTTCGGCGTAGTCACGCGCCGAGGTCTGATCGGTGGCGATCACCAGTCCGCCCGCGTCGGGCACACCACCGGCGCGCAGCTGCCCCAGCCTGGTGTGTGCAGCGGTCAGGACCGCCGGAATCCAGTCGCCGTGTGCATCGAGGGCCGTGCGCCACGCGCGCGCCGTGTGCTCGGCGGACAGCGGCTCGCCGAGGCGGGCGGTGAACTCCTCACCCGCACTCGTTCGCCAGCTGGCCTGACCGGAATACGCCAGGAAGACCACCGGACGCACCACGCCGTCGGCGAGCGCGTCGGCGTAGCCGTAGGTGTGATCGGCGCGTGAGCGCTGCACGCCCCCGGGTTCCGGCTCGTAGGTGACGAACGGGATCGGCGAGTCGTCGGACCGGAAGGGTGTCCCGGTCAGCGCCAGCCTGCGGGTCGCGTCGGAGAAGGCCTCCCGGATCGCCTCACCCCACGACTTCGCGTCGCCGCCGTGGTGAATCTCGTCGAGGATCACCAGCGTCCGCCGGTTCTCGGTCCGAACGCGGTGTCGCGCGGGGTGAGCCGCGATCTGCGCGTAGGTCACCACGACACCGTGATAGTCGCTACTCGTCTGTCCGGCGGAGTTGCTGAACCGTGAATCCAGGGCGATGCCGACTCGCGCCGCCGCCTCACTCCACTGGTGCTTGAGGTGCTCGGTGGGTGCGACCACGGTGACCTGATCGACCGTGCGGTCGTCGAGCAGTTCGCGAGCGATGCGCAGGCCGAAGGTGGTTTTGCCCGCGCCCGGGGTCGCGACCGCGAGGAAGTCGCGCGGACGCTTCGTCAGATACTTGGTCAGCGCGCGACGCTGCCAGGCGCGCAGCGGCATCGACGAAGCGGGCACCGCGGACGGTGCCGCGGCGTCCCCGGCCAGTGTGGGGTTCGCGACAGACGGATCGGCAGAGGTCACCGGTGTGCTGCTCCTGACTGCAAGTGAAACGTCACCGTGCCGACCAGCAACGATGACTGGTCATCCCTGGTGGGAGGCACAAAACGACCCCTCAGTGTGGGTGTCACACATGCCAAGGGGACGGGCCAATGCTACCGCTGCGCGGCGTGCCGTCGCGCACCGCGACACGTTCCACGGGGGCGATACCGGTCACCCGGGCGGTCATGATCCGACGCACCGCAGGTCAGCGGAATACCCATTTGCCGCCGCGATCAGGAATGCTGAGGGAATAGCCGGCAGAAATCGAAACCCCGCCCCCCTCGCCGACGACGAACCGTCGCCGGGCGAGTCGGCTTTGCCGGAGTCGATACCGTCGGAGCCGGCCGGCGATCCCACGGCCCCCACAGAACCCATCCGGGCGCCCCGGCGGCCGGGACACGATCACCCCTTCGACGACAACCCCGACTCCGGGCAGCGGCGGCCCGTGTTCCGCAACCTGCATGTGCTGGCGTGGCGCACGACCGTGAACGCCTGGGACCACGGCATCGTCGGATGGTCGGCCCAGGCAGCCTTCTGGCAGGCGCTGTCCTTGCCGCCGTTGCTCCTCGGCTTGCTGGGCAGCGTCGGCTACGTCGCCGGGTGGTTCGGTCCCGACACCGTCGACGTCGTCTACGACCGGATCATCGCTTTCGCCAACCGCACGTTCTCCGACAGCGTCGTCAGCGACCTGATCACCCCGACCGTCGACAACGTCCTCAACCGCGGGCGCGTCGGTGTGGTGTCCCTCGGCTTCATCCTGTCACTGTGGGCGGGGTCGTCGGCCGTGTCGTGTTTCATCGCGTCGATCGTGCACGCCCACGACCAGCACGAAGTCCGAAACCCCGTGTGGCAGCGAATCTTCGCGCTACTGCTCTACGTCGGCTTCCTCTGCGTGGCGGTGTTGCTGCTCCCGCTCGTCGCCCTCGGACCGAACTATCTACACGACATCGTGCCCGACTCGTGGGACCCGATCATCACCACGCTCATCGACTACGGGTACTTCCCGTTCGTCGCCGCTCTGCTGCTGCTGGTGCTGACGACGCTCTACCATCTGGCGTTGCCCCATCCGCTGCCGTGGCACCGGCTCGTCGGCGGAGCGGTCCTCGCCGGCATGGTGTTCTGGATCGCCAGCTTCATCCTGCGCATCTACCTGACTGCGGTCACGCGCGCCGGTTACTCCTACGGCGCACTCGCCACACCCATCGCGTTCCTGCTGTTCACGTTCTTCCTCGGGTTCGCGATCGTGCTAGGCGCAGAGTTCAACGCCGCGGTACAGGCCCTGTGGCCGGCGAAGGCGTCCACCACGACGCAGGTTCGCGAGTGGGTCAATTCGCAGACCTCCGACATCACCGGACAGCTCCGCAATCTGCCGGATCGGTTGTCCTCGGGCCCGATCCGGCGATCACGGCCGCCGTCTGATCGGTGAACGCCAATCCGAACTAGTCGAGTCAGCGACTCACCGTCGGCGTTGCCGACGATCATGGAGGCGGGAAGAGCGCGGCCTCGTCGCAGAAACCGCATTGGTCGCCAGGAACCGCTGATGTGGCCAGAAACCGCTGGTGCGCCTCGGGTTTCTGACCAGACACGCGGTTTCTGAAACCACGACACGCCGACGACGCGCCTCGGGTCGGCGAAGCGGCCGTCACGGACCACCCATCACAGAGACCTCACTTGTGGTCAGGGACCGTCGGCAGTTCCGAAGGTCTCTGACCAGAAACGAGGTCCCTGTCGACGCGCGGTCCTCGCGGCCCCGACGCCACGTAACCCCAGGTCAGAGCGTTGGTCGCCGAACTCTTCGGATCAGCGTTTCCCCGTCGTTGTTGCCGACGATCGTGGAGGCGGGAAGGGTTGGAGGTTGGGCCGGTGGCCAGAATCGGGCCCCTGACGGTGGTCCTCCGGGTATATCCCGGAAGCGGACGCTGACGGGCCCGATCTCAGTCACCGATTGCCGGTCGCCGCGTTCCGCCGACGGCGACGCCAGGAACATACGCCCACAAAAAGTCGGGGAAGAAACTTCGTCCCCGACCCTTGGTGTCTTCCCCCCGAAATTTGTAGGGGACGACCGTGAACCTCGGGGAAGAAACTTCTTCCCCTAGATTTTGCGGGCACGACAGTATCGTGTTTCCCCAGGTCACGACGCTGGTCACTGAACTCTTCGGATCAGCTCTTACGCATGCGTGCGTAGATCTTCTTGCACTTGGGACACACCGGTGACCCCGGTTTGGCCGACCGGGTGACGGGGAAGGTCTCCCCGCAAAGCGCGACGACGTAGGTGCCCATCACCGCACTCTCGGCGATCTTTTCCTTCTTCACGTAGTGGAAGAACTTCGGCCGGTCGTCGTCGCCGGAATCTGTGGCGTCGGCGTCGGGACGCTCGTCGGTCTTGGTGTCGGACCACTCATCGAGGTCCGGTCGTTCGATGGTTTCGGTTCCCATCCGTCCATTGTGCGCTGTGGCGGTTGTGCACGACGACCCGATGGTGCATTCACGTGCCGAAAGTGGGATGGTGGAAGGGGGGTTCGGCACGTTTCGGTGGCCGGTGGCGCGAAGGGAATTCATGGGTGAGTCGACGGCGCAGGGCGGTCGTGCACCATTTGATGACGGGCGCGGCAGCGGCGTGACCTCCGAGACGTTCCTGATCACCGACGCCGCGGAGTCCTACGAGGCCCAGCACCGGGCCCGGGTCCGGAAGTACCTGACGTTGATGGCATTTCGAGTGCCCGCTCTGGTGATCGCCGGCATCGTCTACAGCGCCACCGGGAACGGTCTGCTGGCGCTCGGCATCGTTGCCCTGTCCATTCCGCTGCCCTGGGTCGCCGTCCTCGTCGCCAACGACCGGCCACCCCGCAAACGCGGCGCCGTGCCGCACTATCTGCACGGTGCCGACCACTCGGTGATCGGACCGGCCGAACTGCATTCATCCGCCGTCGACTCAGATTCGGCGGACACCACGACGACCGCGGCACCGAAACCCGGCCCGGACTCGCGGACCATCGACTCGCGGACCATCGACTCCCACACCGTCGACCCCGACTCCTGATCCCACCCGAGCGCACATCTCAGCAACTTCTCAGACCTGGCGGCGCGACAACACCAGTTTGCCCAGGTCAGATACGCAACGGCCGCCAACGACGCTCGAGTAGCCGGGAACTTTCCCGATGCTCGACGCGTTGCACTCTGTGAACGCACTCAATTCAGGAGGCCGCATGTCACGCTCGACAGTTGCACGTTCAACCACGACCACTGGATTCACCAGCGCTGTCGGCGCAGACCCTGCCGCCACGCGCACCCGCCCGGCTATGACCGAGCAGGATCTCGACGCTCAGTCGCCCGCCGCCGACCTCGTCCGCGTCTACCTCAACGGCATCGGGCGCACTGCGCTGCTCAACGCCGAGCAAGAGGTCGAACTCGCGAAGCAGATCGAGGTGGGCCTGTACGCAAAGCATGTCCTCGCGAATCGCAAGCGGCTGTCGGCGACCAAGAAGCGTGATCTCGCTCAGATCATCCGCGAGGGTGAGGCTGCCCGCGCTCATCTGCTGGAAGCCAACCTCCGCCTGGTGGTATCGCTCGCCAAGCGCTACACCGGCCGTGGCATGCCCCTGCTCGATCTCATCCAGGAAGGCAACCTGGGACTGATCCGCGCAATGGAGAAGTTCGACTACGCAAAGGGATTCAAGTTCTCCACGTATGCGACCTGGTGGATTCGCCAGGCCATCACCCGCGGCATGGCCGACCAGTCACGCACCATCCGGCTCCCCGTCCACCTCGTCGAGCAGGTCAACAAGCTGGCCCGCATCAAGCGTGAGCTCCATCAGCAACTGGGCCGTGAGGCAACCGACGAGGAACTCGCCAACGAGTCCGGTATCCCGGCGGAGAAGATCGCCGATCTCCTCGACCACAGCCGCGACCCGGTGAGCCTCGACATGCCGGTCGGCAGCGACGAAGAAGCCCCACTGGGCGACTTCATCGAGGACGCGGAGGCCACCTCGGCCGAGAGCGCCGTCATCGCCGGGCTCATGCACACCGACGTCCGCGCCGTGCTGGCCACCCTCGACGAGCGTGAGCAGCAGGTCATCCGGATGCGCTACGGCCTCGACGACGGTCAGCCGCGCACCCTCGACCAGATCGGCCGCATGTTCGGGCTGTCCCGCGAGCGGGTCCGTCAGATCGAGCGTGAGGTCATGGGCAAGCTCCGCCAGGGCGACCGCGCCGAGCGGTTGCGCGCCTACGCGAGCTGAGATCTGCGCCCAATCTCCCCTAACCCAATCTTCTCGGTCCGGTGTCCGCACGTGTGGGCACCGGACCGATCCGTATCTGCGCGGTGAGCACCGCCGCCCCCTCCGGCGAGGCGAGGATCGGATCGCACAGCACCTCGCGCACCTCGGGAATGTCGTCGACGAGCGTGGAGATCCGCAACAGCGTGTCGATCAACGCGGCTTTGTCCACGGCCGCCTCTCCGCCGTAGCCCGACAGCAACGGTGCCGAACGCGGCTCGTCGATCAGTTCGGCGGCATCGAGTTCTGACAACGGGACGGCACGGTAGCCGTGGTCGCCGAGCAGCTCGAAGGTGCGGCCCGACAGCCCGAACGACACCAGCGATCCGAACGATGGGTCGTCGCGCACCCGGATGACCGTGCCGACCCCCTTGGGTGCCATTTTCTGCACATGCAGCACGTCGTCGCCGGTGAGACCGCTCAATTCGGCGAACGCCGTCACGACGGCGGTGGCGTCGGGCAGATCCAGACGCGCGCCCTCCCGGTCCAGACGGCCGCGCCACGCCGCCGAGGTTGCCTTCACGGCCACCGGGAAGCCGAGCTCGCGAGCCGCGGCCGACGCCTCGTGCAGGGTGCTCACCTCCCGGAACGGGACAACGGAGATCCCGTACCACCCGAGCACCTGTGCGCTGGCCAGATGATCGAGAACCATGCCCTGGTCGGTGTCGACTGCGACGTCGGCCAATGCCTCGCGCACGAACATCCGGGCGGCCTCGGGGTCGGTGCCGTCGGGACGCGCGACCACCGCTTCCGGACGTTGCCGCCATCGGGCGTACTGCCAGGCCCGCGCGAGGGCCGACGCGGCACGCTCGGGACTGGCGTACGACGGGATCGACCCACGATCGGGTAGCCCGTTGGCGCCGGGCTTCTTGAGTCCGGGCGGGATGCCGTCGACCGCGAGAAAGGTTGTCACGATCGGCTTCTTGCCGTCGGCGTCGGGAGTGTTCGCCGCCGCCATGAGGGCACGGGCATGCCAGTCGGCGTCGACCGCCACCGGCGGGACGAACACGACGAGGATCGCATCGACGCCCGGGTCGGCCATCGCCTCGGCAACCGCCGACTCGAACTGCTCCTCGGACGCGCCGGCCCCGAGATCGATCGCATCGAGAACCTCGAGCCCACCGCCGCGGGCGGTGTCGGCAGCGAGGCTGCCCAGCACCGACGAGTTGCCGATGATGCGCACCCGCGGACCGCGGGGCAACGGCTGAAACGCGAATGTCGTGGCACAGTCGAACAATTCGGGGATCGTGTCGACCTGGATCACACCGGCCTGTTCGAGGACCATCCGCGCGATCTGATCGTCGAGGCTCGCACCCCCCGACCGCGCGGCGCGCACCGGGGTCATCGCCCCTTTGCCCGACTTCACCGCGACGATCGGCTTGGACCGCGACACCCGACGAGCGATCCGGGAGAACTTGCGCGGATTACCGAAACTCTCCAGATACAGCAGCACGACGTCGGTGGCCGTGTCGGTGTCCCAGTACTGCAGCAGGTCGTTGCCGGAGACGTCGGCGCGATTGCCCGCCGAGACAAAGGTCGACAGCCCGATCTGCCTGCGGGCCGCGGTGTCGAGGATCGCGATGCCGAGGGCGCCGGACTGGCAGAAGAACCCGACGCGACCGGCAGCGGGAATGCGTGGGGCGAGAGTCGCATTCAGCGCGACAGCCGGATCGTTGTTGGCCACCCCGAGCGCGTTCGGACCCACCAGACGCATGCCGTGTTCGCGCACCTGTTCCACCAGTCGGTGTTCGCTGAGCAGGCCCTCCTCCCCGCTGTCGCCGAATCCCGACGACACCACCACGAGCGTGCGAACCCCCTTCACAAGGCAGTCGTCGAGCACGTCGGGCACCCGTTCGGCGGGTACCGCCACCACCGCCAGGTCCACCGGATCGGGGATGTCGCGCACCGTCTCGTAGGCCCGGATGCCACGCACCGACGGCGGCCGCTCCCGGGTGCGCCGACCGGGGACCGAGCGACCCGGCGCGGATCGGCCTGGGGCGGTGGCGTCGTCCTCGTGCGCGGTCGGGTCGTCGGGACCGTGTCCGGGCCCGTTGACCGGGAACACCGGGCCGGTGAAACCACCCGCAATGATGTTGGACAGCAGCGCGTTTCCGACTTTCTTGGGGTCGGTCGACGCACCGATCACCGCAACCGAACCCGGACGCAGCAGGTTGGCCACACTGCGTGCCTCCGACGCGCGTTCCCGCGCGTTTCGCACCGACAGCAAAGCCTCGGTGGGGTCGATGAGGAACTCGACGTGCACCGTCGATCCGTCGAAACTGCGCGACAGTTGGTAACCCGCATCGCGGAACACCGCGACCATGTTCGGGTTCTCGCTGAGCACCTCGGCCTCGAAGCGCGTGAAGCCGTTCTCGGCAGCCGCACCCGCGAGATGCTCCAACAAGATCGGGCCGAGACCGCGACCCTGATGCTCGTCGGCGACGACGAAGGCGACCTCCGCCGATTCCGGCTTGCCGTCGAGGGCGAGCCCTTCGTAGAGGCCCACCGCGATGATCTCGCCGCCGAGAACGGCGACCAGCGCGACTCGTTTCTGGTGATCCACCGTCGTCATCCGTGCGACCTCGCGGGGCGCAAGCGTCGGCGTTGGCCCGAAATACCGCATGTAGCGGGTCCGTTCGGACAGTTTGGAGTGGAATTCGACGATGCGGTCGGCGTCGTCGGGGACGATGGGGCGCAGGTGCACGACCCCACCGTCGGACGCCAGCACGTCGGCGATCCAATGCCGCGGATAGTCCCAAGGCCCACGCGGCTCCGGACGATCGGCAACGGTCGTGGGCTGCTCAGTCACGAGGATCCTCCGGGTCGAGTCCGTGGAGCGGATAGACCGCACGGCGGGTGGCGAGGATGGCACGGTCGGCCTGGCGTTGGGCGGACTCGCTGATTCCGTCGAGGGGTGCCTGTCCGGTGTCCCCGTCCCAGGCCGCGAAGGCCACATCACCGCCGTCGCCCATCACCCCCACCGGTGGCTGCGAGTAGTCGCTGTACACCTTGCTCGCCACCTGTTCGGCTGTGGCACGCCACGATTCGTCAATCTCCCGGGTCACGTCGACATCGCGGTCGAGTGCCACCCCGAGCAGGTGGGTCCAGCTGCGTGGAACCACGTTGACCACGCCGTAGCCGCCGCCACCGACCGCCACCCACCGGCCTTCGCAGTACCGGTCCGCGAGTTCACGCATCGCGATCATCGCGGCACGCTGTCCGTCGACCGTCAGCGACAGGTCGGTCAGCGGGTCGGCCCGATGGCTGTCGACGCCGCACTGCGAGATCAGGATCTGCGGCCGGAACTCGGCGATGAGCGACGGCACCACCGCGTGGAACGCGCGCAGCCACAGCCGATCCTGCGTGTCCGGCATGAGTGCGAGGTTGACCGCCGACCCGGCCGCCGCGTCGTTGCCGACCTCGGTGGGCCAGCCCGTACCGGGCCACAGCGTCGCCGGATGCTGATGCACCGACACCGTCATGACCCGGGGATCGTCGACGAAGGCTGCCTGGACCCCATCACCGTGGTGGGCGTCGATGTCGATGTAGGCGATCCGGTCGAAACCGTTCTCCAGCAACCAGTGGATGGCCACCGCGCAGTCGTTGTAGATGCAGAACCCGGCTGCCCGCGAACGCATCGCATGGTGCATGCCGCCGCCGATGTTGACCGCCCGGTTCACCGAGCCGGACGCCACCGCCTGCGCCGCTGCCAAGGTGCCGCCGACGAGGAGTCGGGCCGCCTCGTGCATGCCGTCGAACACCGGGTTGTCCGCGTCACCCAGGCCGAACAGGCGCTCGAGCAGAGGTCCCGACAGCGACGCCGTTCCCGACCCGACAGCGCGCACCGCATCGATGTAGTCGGAGGTGTGCACCACCTTCAGCACGTCGTCGTCGATGGACAGCGGCGGAGCGGGCTCGACGCCGTCGAGAACACCGAGGCTGCCCGCGAGGGTCATGGTGAGCGCGAGCCGCACCGGATTCATCGGGTGGGTATCTGCCCATCGGTAGGACAAGAAGTCCTCACTCCAGATGACGGTCGCACTCATTGCGCACTCGCTCGATCGGCCACGCCTCAAGGCTAGTGCCATGTCTCGACGCTGCGGTACCAGTCCGGCGGACACGCCTTGCCGAGGTCGGCCGAAGGTGTTCGCGCCGCAGGTCAAGGTACTCTGGAGGGGGACGAAAGGGACTGCGCACAGTGAACGATCTGGTTGACACCACCGAGATGTACTTGCGGACGATCTACGACCTCGAAGAGGAAGGCATCGTGCCACTGCGGGCACGTATCGCCGAGCGTTTGGAACAGAGCGGACCGACCGTGTCCCAGACCGTTGCGCGCATGGAACGCGACGGCCTGCTCCGCGTGGCAGGCGACCGCCACCTCGAACTCACCGACAAGGGCCGCGGACTCGCGATCGCCGTCATGCGCAAGCACCGGCTGGCCGAACGACTGCTGGTCGACGTCATCGGCATGCCGTGGGACGAGGTTCACGAAGAGGCGTGCCGCTGGGAACACGTCATGAGTGAGAACGTCGAGCGCCGTTTGCTCTCCGTACTCAAGAATCCGACGACCTCGCCGTACGGCAACCCGATTCCGGGTCTCGAAGCGCTCGGCGCCGAGCCCGTCGGCAGCGAGGCGCCTGCGACTCGACTGTCCGACCTCCCGCAGGGCGACAAGGTCGCGGTGATCGTGCGACGCCTGTCCGAGCATGCGCAGTCCGACACAGCACTCATCGGCCAGCTGCGTGAGGCCGGAGTGGTGCCGAACGCCCGCGTCACCGTCACCTGCTCGGGGAGCACCGTCACCATCGACACGCCCGGGCACGAAGGCCTGAACCTGTCGAACGAGATGGCGCACTCGGTCTTCGTCGACAAGGTGTGAGGCGACGGGCATTCAACCCACGGCACGCAGAGTCGGATTCGGGATGACCACACCCAACTCCGCTGCGGCACGGTAAGAGTCGTCGATCATCTCCCACAGTGTGTTGGGCCGCATGCCGTTCCGGAGCGCACGATCGAGGAGACCGGCCAACGACCACGAGGGATCGGCGGCCAGCGCCGCGTCGAGGGCAACACCGGCATAGGCACCCTCACCCCCGATGTAGTGCAGATGGGCGAGCATCGTGGCCGCGCTCGCCCGGCCCTGCTTCTGCAGACGCCGGGTCAGTTCGCGCCAGAGCAGCTCGGCACCGTCGCGCAGGTCGGTCACGGCGAGCGCCAACGCCGCATCACGCACCGGCAGTGTGAGGATGGCACGTTCGAGCTCGTTCAGCGTCGAGCAGTCGAGTTTCGGCGGACCGGCCTGCACCCGGTCGACGATCAGAGCGAGCAGTCTCCGATGTTCGGCAGTGTCCTGCGCGCCGACACCGTCGAGCGGCTCGTTCGGTGCGTCGAGGTGGTTGCAGACGGGCTCGGCACACCGAGGCGACGGGACAAGCATCTGCTGCATCTCCGAGCGGCTCGAGAGCAGGCGCCTGCCCGTCGACACGGCCGTGGCTATCGCGGTCGGGCAGGTGCGCGGATCGGCGAGGACGCCGGCACCGGCCTTGGGCACC
>NZ_JBEXMX010000059.1:0-33482 GCF_040610755.1 Gordonia sp. NPDC003585
CCGACACTGCCGCGCCATGGCGCCACCGATAGCGTTCGCGACGTTCGATCGCATGCCCGAGCGTGTCGGCGTCGTCGCAGGTTCGCAACACGAGGGCCACCTCGTGAGCGGCGTCGTCGGAGCGTTCTGCGGCGGCGAGGCAGAGAGCCAGTAGTCGCCTGGCCTGCAAGAGAGCGCGTCGACGCCGAGTGCCGGTGAGGCGCTCGACCCACTCTCCGGCCCACCGGCACGCGAGCTCGGGATCACGGGAGTCCTTGAGCAGCAGGCGGATCGCTGCCTCTTCCTCGGCTTGCGCGACGATCTGAAACCAGCCGGTGGCAGTGGAGTCGCGATGCTCGAAGTCGACGCGTGGTGCCAGAGCACGCCGGGTTGGCACCTCGAGCGCGACCAGTTCACTCTCGACGTAGGCGCGGAGTCGTCGGGCACCGAGACGATCGGCAACCGCACCGGCGTCCTCGAGGAATCGGGCCCCGGCGTCGAGGTCGCCTTGCGCAACGGCAAGTCGCGCGGCGGTGACGTACCGCGCTCGGATCATGTCGATGATCCCCTCGTCCGGCTCCAAGATGAGACTCTCTTCCAGCAGCCCGCTCGCTTCCTCGGAAGCGCCTCTCTGATAGAGCAATTGGGCCAGCAGTCCAGCGGCCAGACGATACGCCTGCGTTCGACCGACGCCCGGACGCAACGACACCTGCAGTGCGCTGCGCAGGCTTCGCTCCGCAAAGTCGAGTTCGAGTTCCTCGATGAAGGCGAGGCCGTCGAGCGCATGACCGTACATCACGGCATATGCTCCCGTGTTCTGCTCATGAAACGGCGCAGCCCATGCCTGCATCCGATGCGCCTCGTCGAAGTCGAGGCGCAGCGTCGCGGTCATCGTCGCCACGTCGGCGGCCGACGACACCACGAAGGGAGGCAACGATTCCGGCCGGGACAGGCACTCGGCGATCAGGCCGTCGATGCGGTCGACGCGATCTGCGGTGGCGTCGGTACACGCGAGTGCGACGTCGGCCTCGATCCGCATTCGGGCCATTCGGGGCTGATCATCGGCAACGGCATCAAGCCCCGCATTGACCCGGTCGATGGCCGCGCGCGCCCGATCAGTGTGGTGCAGAAGCACATTCGACCACGCAACCGTCAGTTGCAGCCGCGGACTGGTGACCACCACACTCGGTGGCAGTTTGTCGATGAGACCGAGCACCGTCGACATCTGCGAATGCTCCAGCAGGGTCCGGCCATCGGCTTCGACGAGTTCCACCGCGCGCCGGGTATCCCCTGCCGACAGAGCGTGATCGACGGCTTCGGCGAGCATGTCGTGATCGCCGAACCACTCCGACGCACGGACATGCAGACCGGTCACTGCATCCGGATCGTCACGCTCGAGTCGACGGCGCAGGAACTCCAGGAACAGCGGGTGGTAGCGGAACCAGTCGCCGTCGGGATCTGTCCTGCGCAGGAACAGGTCTCGCGACTCGATGTCCTCGAGGAGGGCCTGCCCGCGGGTTTGTCCGGACAGGGCCGACGCCAAGCCGGCGCAGATGTGGTCGGGCACCGACGTCGTCAGGAGGAACCGCAGGATATCGGGCGGCAGTGTGCCCAAGACGTTTTCGGCAAGGAAGTCACCGATCGCCCGATGGCGACCGGAGATGTTGGCGATCAGTTCGGCCGGTGAATCGTTGCCGCGCAACGACAGACACGCCAGCTGCAGCGCCGCGACCCAGCCGTCGGTGGAATTCCACAACTCGGTGATGTCGCGGCTCTCGAGGTCCAGTCCGGCCACATCGACCAGGAAGGTGCGCGCCTCGTCGGCGTCGAAACACAGTTCCGCGATGTCGATCTCGACGAGTTCGTCGGAAACCCGCATGCGGCTGATCGGCAGACCCGTCCTCGATCTGCTGGTGATGAGCAGTTGAAGATGATGGCATCCGTGGTCGAGCAGGAACTCCATTGCGGCAAGAGCGGCCGGATCGGTGACCCGATGCCAGTCGTCGACGACGACGAGGATCACCTCGCCCCGCTCGTGGATGGTGTCGATCAGGGTGGTCAGGGCGTGGAGATCGGCACGCTCCCGGTGGTCTTCGAGCACGTCGTCGAGGTCGGCGGTGACCTCGGGATCGACCCGCCGGATCGCCTCGATCAGGTGGGTGGTGAACCACGACGAATTGTTGTCGTCGTCGTCGACGGTCAGCCATGCCACGTGCACGCCCTCACCGTGACGCCGTTCCGCCCACTGTGCGGCGACGGTCGTCTTCCCATACCCGGCCGGGCCGTGGATCAGGATGAGGCGGCGGCGTTCGCCGGCGCTCAGGATGTCCATCAGGCGTTCTCGCGCCACCTGCGCGCGCGGCCGCAACGGCGGCCGGAACTTGGTCGCCGGGGTGGGCGGCGCGGTCGTCGCCCCCGATCGTCGCCCCGGCGTCCCGCCGAGCGTTTCCGCGGGCTTACGGGTGGGCAGCGCCATCTCGACGGGCGCCTGACCGCACCGCGTCACGATGTCCTGCAGTTCCTCGCCGTAGGCTGCCGCGCTCTCGGGACGTTCGGCCGGCTCGCGCTCCATCGCGTGTTCGACGGCGCGCGACACCTCGTCGGGAATGTCGCCGCCACGGAGATCGGGCACCGGTTCACTGGCGATCCGCAGGAACTGCGCCACCACCCGTTCACCGCTGCGCCGCTCGAACGCGGCATGTCCGGTGAGCGCGCAGAAGAGGGTCGCGCCGAGGCCGTACAGATCCGACGCGACGCTCGGCGCATCGCCGACCAGCAATTCGGGTGAGGTGAACGCGGGCGACCCGGTGACCATGTCGGCGCCGGTCTCGAACCCGCCCACGATCCGAGCGATACCGAAGTCGGTCAGCTGCGGTTCGCCGTACTCGGTGAGCAAGATGTTGCCGGGCTTGATGTCGCGGTGCAGAATGTCGGCCCGATGCGCCGTCTCGAGGGCGCCCGCGATCTTGATTCCGAGACGCATCACATCCGGCCAGGCGAGCGGGCCATGTTTGCGGATGTGCGCGTCGAGCGAATCGTGCGGGTGATACGGCATCACGATGAACGGCATGCCGCTCGGCGTCGAACCGATCTCGAGGATGTTCACGATGTTCGGATGCCCCGACAGCCGCCCCATCGCGCGCTGCTCGCGGAAGAAGCGTTCCAGACTCGCCTCGTCGAGGTGATCGGTGAGGATCTTGATCGCGACGGTGCGCTCGAGCCCCGCCTGCTCCGCGCGGTATACGGCGCCGAATCCGCCGCGGCCGATCAGCATCGGGTCGCCGAATCCGGCCGCAATCAACTCTGCGGCGGCGTCGGGGCTGACGTCGCGCTGTGTCGACAGCGGATCGAACTCGACCATCGGTGTCCCTCGGTCGGCCCGGGACCTTCGACCCGGGCTACCAATCCAGACTAATCCGACCCGCAAGCCCCCGGCCCCAAACGGACCCGACGGTTCACCCTCGTAGGAAACCGGCGTCGGCCAGCGCCGCTCGCAACTCGCGCTGATGGTCGTGCCCGCGTGTCTCGACGCTGACCGTCACCTGCACCTCGTCGAGATACAGATCGTCGGCGACGCGGGAGTGCACGACGTCGAGCACGCTGGCCCCATGGTCGCGCAGCAACTCCAGGAAGGCGATCAGCCCGCCGGGACGGTCGGAGATGGTCGCGGTGACCGTCAGGTAGCGCCCAGCCGCGGTGAGTCCGTGCGTGGTCACGTGGGTGAGCAGGAGCGGGTCGATGTTGCCGCCGGACACGACGACACAGACCTTCCCGGAGAGGTCGGCCAACTCCGGTGCCATCATCGCCGCGACACCTGCTGCACCCGCGGGTTCGACGACGAGTTTGGCACGTTCGAGAATCGTGAGGAGTGCCGTGCTCAGCATGTCCTCGCTGACCGTGACGACCGAGTCCACGTACGCCGTCACGTGCTCGAACGGCACCTCTCCGGGCATCGCGACGGCGATACCGTCGGCCATCGTGTTCATCGACTCCGCCGCGACCGGACGATTCTGCTGGATCGATCGGGGCCATGCCGCGGCGTCCGCCGCCTGCACCCCGATCACCTTCACCTCGGGACGCTGCACTTTGATGGCCGCGGCCACTCCGGCGAGCAGCCCGCCACCGCCGAGCGGCACCACCACCGCCGACACATCGGGCATCTGTTGCAGGATCTCCGCACCCACGGTCGCCTGCCCGGTGACGATGTCGGGGTGGTCGAACGGGTGGATCAGCGCGGCGCCGGTCTCCTGGGCATACCGCTTGGCCGCGACGAGCGCCTCGTCGACGGTCGAACCCTCCAGAACCACCTCGGCGCCATAGGCTTTGGTGGCCGCGATCTTGGGTAGTGACGCGCCGGTCGGCATGTAGACGCGCGACGGGATGCCGAGTTCCGTCGCCGACCACGCAACACCCTGCGCGTGGTTGCCCGCACTGGCCGCGACCACACCACGGGCCCGCTCGTCGGGCGCGAGTCGCGAGATCCGCAAGTAGGCGCCGCGTGGTTTGAAGGAGCCGGTGCGCTGCAGATTCTCGCACTTGAGCCACACCTCGCAGCCCGAGCGCTCCGAGAGCACCCGCGAGGCGACCAACGGGGTTCGACGCATCACCGGGGCGAGCGCCGCCACCGCGTCGTCGATGTCAGTGCGGGTGATCAGCATCGGCGCCTTCGGATTTCAGGCCAGTGCGTTGTCGAGATCACCGAGGATGTCGTCGATGTCCTCGATGCCCACCGACAGGCGAACCAGATTCGCCGGCACCTCGAGCAGCGAGCCCGCGGTCGATGCGTGCGTCATCGCACCCGGATGCTCGATCAGCGACTCGATCCCGCCGAGCGATTCGGCAAGCGTGAAAACCTCGGTGCGCGCGCAGAACTCCTTGGCCGGCTCGATGCCGCCCTTCACGAGCACCGACACCATGCCGCCGTAACGCTTCATCTGCTTACTCGCGGCCCCGTGGCCGGGGTGTGTCGACAGCCCCGGATAGAGGACGCTCTCGATCTTGTCGTGCGACGACAGGTAGTCGACGACCTTCTCGGCGTTGTCGCAGTGCCGATCCATACGCACCGCAAGGGTTTTGATGCCGCGCATGGTCAGGTATCCGTCGAACGGGCCGGGTACCGCACCGGCGCCGTTCTGCAGGAACGCGAACGCCTCGTCGAGTTCCTCGGAGTCCGTGATCAGGGCACCCCCGACCACGTCGGAGTGTCCGCCGAGGTACTTGGTGGTGGAATGGAGTACGACGTCGGCACCCAGCAACAACGGCTGCTGCAGGTAGGGCGAGGCAAACGTGTTGTCCACCACCAGTTTCGCGCCCGCGTCGTGCGCCACCCCGGCCAGCGCCTCGATGTCGCCCACGTTCAGCAGCGGGTTGGTCGGGGTCTCGGTCCAGACGAGTTTGGTTTCCGGTCGGACCGCCGCGCGCACCGCGTCGACGTCGGTGACCGGGGCAACCGAATAGCTGATCCCCCACTGGCTGAACACCTTGTCGATGAGTCGGAACGTTCCGCCGTACGCATCGTTCGGGATGACGAGATGGTCACCGGGACGCAGCGTCGAGCGGAGCAGTGTATCGGTGGCCGCCATGCCGGATCCGAAAGCGCGACCGTAGGTTCCATGTTCGAGCGCCGCGAGATTGGCTTCGAGAGCACGCCTGGTGGGGTTGCCGGTGCGGCCGTATTCGAATCCGTCGCGCAGCCCGCCGACCCCGTCCTGGGCGAAGGTCGAACTCGCGTAGATCGGCACGTTGACCGCGCCGGTCTGCGGATCCGGGTCGTACCCGGCGTGGATTGCTCTGGTCGAAAAGCCTTGCCAGCGAACAGAATCCGCAGCGCTGCGCTTCTCACTCACTCGATGCTCCTAACCGACGATGGGGTGGGTGCTGACAAAGGCCAGCAGGTCGTGGCGGGTGATGACGCCGATGGGTTTGCCTTCTTCGACCACCATGAGGGCGTCGGATTCGCTCAGCGCCTTGGTCGCCGCCGACACCGGCTCGCCGGACCCGATCAACGGGAACGGTTCGCCCATGTGCGCCGACACCGGGTCGGCGAGGCTCGCTCGTCCTTCGAACACCGCGCTGAGCAGATCCCGTTCGGTGACCGCACCGGCAACCTCGCCCGCCATCACCGGCGGCTCGGCCCCGACCACCGGCATCTGGGAGACGCCGTACTCGCGCAGGATCTCGATGGCGTCGCGCAGTGTCTCCTGCGGGTGGGTGTGCACGAGGTCCGGTAGCGCGCCGGTCTTGCCCCGCAGGACGTCGCCCACCAGCGACTCCTTGGTCTTCCCGTCGAGGGGCGTGCGCAGGAATCCGTAGCTGCTCATCCACTCGTCGTTGAAGATCTTGGCCATGTAGCCACGGCCGCCGTCGGGCAGCAGCACCACGACCACCGCGTCGGGCCCCTCGCGCTGCGCCACGTGCAGGGCGGCCACCGCGGCCATCCCGCAGGACCCGCCCACCAGCAGTCCCTCCTCGCGGGCGAGTCGGCGCGTCATGTCGAAGGAGTCGGCGTCACTCACCGCGATGATCTCGTCGGGCACGCTCGGGTCGTAAGCGTCCGGCCAGAAGTCCTCACCGACGCCTTCGACGAGGTACGGGCGACCGGTTCCACCCGAGTACACCGAACCCTCCGGGTCGACGCCCACCACCTTCACCGCGCCGCCCGACACCTCTTTGAGGTAGCGACCGGTGCCCGTGATGGTCCCGCCGGTTCCGACCCCCGCCACAAAGTGGGTGATCTTGCCGTCGGTGTCGTTCCAGATCTCCGGGCCGGTGGTCTCGTAGTGACTCTGCGGACCCGCCGGATTCGCGTACTGGTTGGGCTTCCATGCGCCCTCGATCTCGCGAGTCAGGCGGTCTGAGACGCTGTAGTAGCTGTCGGGGTGTGACGGCTCGACGGCGGTCGGGCAGACCACGACCTCGGCGCCGTACGCGCGCAGGACGTTGCGCTTGTCCTCGCCGACCTTGTCGGGGCACACGAACACGCACTTGTAGCCGCGCTGTTGCGCCACCAGGGCGAGTCCGACACCGGTGTTACCCGACGTCGGCTCCACGATGGTCCCGCCGGGCTTCAGCTCGCCGGAGCGCTCGGCCGCGTCGACCATGCGGACGGCGATGCGATCCTTGCTGCTTCCACCGGGATTGAGGTACTCGACCTTGGCGGCGACGAGACCCGATCCGGGCGTGGTCACCGAGTTGAGTTTGACCAGCGGGGTGTTGCCCACCAGATCAACGACGTGATTGGCAATGCGCATGCGTCCATCGTCCCATGCCCGACGATTAGACTGTGGGCCGTGTCCGACGTGGGTGATGGTGCGACCGACAACCGACTCCGTGACATCGGCGCCACCGTGGCCGCCGCGGCAGCGAGCGCCGGTGCGTCATGGGCGTTCTACAACTTTCTGCACTATCAGGCTGCCGCCGCCCGGACGACCATTCCGCACCGCACCGACAATGCACCCGACGGCGACGGGATCTACTACCCCGACGGCACCGGGCCCGTGCCCTATCGGCGCGACCACCCCGTCGACCTCCACCTCACCGTCTTCGGTGACTCCACAGCGGCAGGACTCGGCGCCGACACCGCCGACGAAACACCTGGCGTGATCCTCGCCCGCCGGGTCTCGGCGGAGACCGGGCGAACGATCCGGTACAGCAACAAGGCGATCGTCGGCGCCACGTCGCGCGGGCTTGCCGCGCAGGTGGAGGCGATGCACATCGCCGGCGACCGGCCGGATATCGCGGTCATCCTCGTGGGCGCCAACGACGTGACCGCGACCAACGGCATCCGCTCGTCGGCCCAGCGGCTCGGCGAGGCGGTACGGATGCTCGTCGCCGGCGGCGCCGCGGTGGTCGTGGGGACCTGCCCCGACTTCGGCGTCATCACCGCGATACCCCAGCCGCTTCGCACGGTGTTGCGCCGGTGGGGTCTGCGGTTGGCGGCCGCCCAGCGCGGTGCCGTGCGTTCGGCGGGAGGCCGTCCGGTACCCATGGCCGACGTCATGGCCAAGGAGTTCCTCGCCAAACCGGAGCACATGTTCTCCCCCGACCAATATCACCCGTCCGCAGCGGGTTACGCGCTGGCCGCCGACATCCTGTTGCCCGAGGTGCTGGCCGCCATCGGCGAATGGGGGCCGGCTCCGCTGCCCGAACCTCCGGAGGTGTCGGAGGCCGCCGAGCAGAATCGACTCATCAATCGGGTGCGGCGCGCTATCGGTGTCTCTTGAGCAGCCCTGACCAAGCACCCGCTTGGTAGGCAGGTGTAGCTTGGGCTCATGCCTGAAGCCGTGATCGTTGCCCATGCCCGCTCCCCGATCGGCCGCGCCGGGAAGGGGTCGCTCAAGGACGTCCGCCCCGACGAACTCTCCCGCCAGATGGTCGCCGCCGCGCTCGCCAAGGTCCCCGAACTCGACCCTGCCGACATCGAGGACATCCATTGGGGCATCGGACAACCCGGCGGCCAGGGCGGGTACAACATCGCCCGTGTGATCGCCGTCGAACTCGGCTACGACCACATCCCCGGTGTCAGCGTGAACCGCTACTGTTCGTCGTCGTTGCAGACCACGCGCATGGCTCTACATGCCATCAAGGCCGGCGAGGCCGACGTGCTGATCTCCGGCGGCGTGGAGAGCGTCTCGAGCTTCGGGATCTCGGGCGGCGCCGACGGCGCACCGAACTCCAAGAACCCGGTGTTCGACGAGGCGCAGGCCCGGACTGCGAAAGCCGCCGAGGGTGGCGCTCCGGCGTGGACCGACCCGCGCGCGGACGGCCTGATCCCCGATGTCTACATCGCGATGGGCCAGACCGCCGAGAATGTGGCGAGTTCCACGGGCATCTCTCGCGAAGACCAGGACCGCTGGGGCGTGCTCAGTCAGAACCGCGCGGAGGACGCCATCAAGGCGGGCTTCTTCGAGCGCGAGATCGACGCGGTCACCCTGCCCGACGGCACGCTCGTGACCACCGACGACGGTCCGCGCGCGGGCACCACCTACGAGAAGGTGTCGCAGCTCAAGCCGGTCTTCCGTCCGGATGGCACCATTACCGCCGGAAACGCATGCCCGCTCAACGACGGCGCCGCCGCACTGGTGATCATGAGTGACACCAAGGCCAAGGAACTCGGTCTGACGCCCCTCGCGCGAGTCGTCGCCACAGCGGCCACCGGCCTGTCTCCGGAGATCATGGGCCTCGGACCGATCGAGGCGATCCGCAAGGTGCTGCGCGTCTCGGGCATGTCGATCTCCGACATCGATCTCGTCGAGATCAATGAGGCGTTCGCCGTGCAGGTGCTCGGCTCGGCCGACGCACTCGGCATCGACCACGACAAGCTCAATGTCTCCGGCGGTGCCATCGCCCTCGGCCACCCGTTCGGCATGACCGGCGCCCGCATCACCACGACCCTGCTCAACAACCTGCAGACCCACGACAAGACCTTCGGCATCGAGTCGATGTGCGTCGGTGGCGGACAGGGCATGGCGATGGTGCTCGAGCGGCTCAGCTGACCCGAAGATTCGGAGATTAGCCCGCTGACCTGGGCAAATACGTCAGCGTCGTGCTCGCAGAATCTAGGGGAAGAGTTTTCCTCCCCTAGGTTCAGAGTCCTCCCCCAGAAGTTTCTAGGGGAGGACTCTGAGGGTAGGGGACGAAGTTTCTTCCCCTATTTTCTGCGGGCGCCACGAGCGCGTGGCGCGTTCCGCGGAACGCGCCGATCGATGGTCGCGGGCTCGACGACGCAGGTGCTCGCGTTTCTCCCATTTCCTCGCAATGCATCGCGCGCAGGTGGGAGACACGCGAGCAGATGTCACCAGCACCCCCTTGAGCGGGAAGTGTCCGCCGCACCAACGACGAAGGCCTCGCACCCATTGGTGCGAGGCCCTCGTCGTGGTCATTGCTGCGACTAGTCGGAGTTGAAGTAACTCAGCAGGCGCAGGATCTCGATGTAGAGCCAGACCAGGGTGACGGTGAGGCCCAGTGCCACACCCCACGCGGCGCGCGACGGCGCACCGGCGCGGATGAGGCGATCGGCGGCGTCGAAGTCGAGCAGGAAGCTGAACGCCGCGAGCGCGATGCAGACGAGCGAGAAGACGATCGCCAGCGGGCCACCGTTACGGAGACCAAAACCCTCACCACCGTTGAACAGGCCGATCACGAGGTTGCCGAGCATCAGCACGATCACGCCGATCATTCCGGCGAACAGCATGCGCGTGAACCTTGGAGTGACGCGGATGGCGCCGACCTTGTAGACGACGAGCATTCCGAAGAAGACACCGAAGGTGCCGAGCACGGCCTGCCCGATCAGCGCACCCGCCGAGACGGAATCCCCAACCATGAATTCGGCGAACACGAACGAGATGGCACCGACGAAGAGGCCTTCGAAGACGGCGTAGGCCAGCACGATCGCCGGGTTGTCCTGCTTGCGCCCGAACGATGCGACCAGTACGAGAACGAAGCCGACGATCCCGCCGAGCGCCATCATGGGCGTCGCGAGTGCGGTGTTCTGGTCGACGAGGAAGTACGTGGCGATCGCCGAGATCGTCAGCACTGCCAGGGTGATGGCGGTCTTGGTGACGACGTCGTCGATGGTGAGCTGGCGAGTGCTCGGCGGCGCCGGCTGGGTGTACGGGTCGACCGGCCGTCCTTGCTGATCGACCTGCTGTCCGTACTGGTCGAACATCGCGGCCTGTCCGGCGCCGGCCATGCCGGTCCCGAAGCCCGCGTACCCGGTCTGATTGTCGCGGACCACCCCGCGCATCACCGGATTGCTACTCTCTCGCACGAAGCGCTCCTTACGTTACGGATATCTGATTCGTTGCGGATATCTGTGGTGACAACGACGGCGACTGCGTGCGGGTTCCGCAAACGAGCACCGTTCCCCCGCGACTTTACCTTCTCTTGACCATGTTGTCGTTCGACGACTCGCTCCGGACGTCCCGAGCCGCAAACCACGCCCGCGCGGTGTCGTGGTCGGCGCGTTCGCCGAGCCTGGTCAGCGTCGCCCGACCCAGACCCACCGAACGCAGGACGTTCTCGGCATGCCGGAGATCACGGCCCCACGGCAGACCGGGTTTGGCGATCATCAGCGACGCGATACCGTGGGCCACGGCCCAGAGTTCGAGGACGACGTCGTCGATGTCGGCCGCGGCACAAATGCCTTCGTCGGCCATCGCCGCCACCGTGCTCCGAAATCGCGCGTAGGCCGACGCGGCGAGGACGTCGTCGACCTTGAGGCGTTCGCCACTGTCCGGAGGCCTGCGGAACGCAACCCGGTACAGCACGGGCGTCGCCAGCGCGAACCGCACGTACGCCAACCCCTGCGCAAGCGCGTTCTCGAGTGGATCGGCGATGCCCTCGGAGGCGACCGCCATCTCGGCGTCGAGGTGCTCGAAATAGCGTGCGCAGACGGCGTCGAGCAGTGCGTCCTTGTCGGCAAAGTGCAGGTAGATCGACGGTGGTGTGACACCGACCCGGTTCGCGACCGCGCGGATCGACACTGCCGTCTCGTCGTCGTGTTCGACGAGGAGATCGCTGGCGGCCTCGATGATCTCCTCGGCGAGGATCTCACCGGATCCGCGGGGTGACCGGGCTCGCCGTGTGGTCACTGGACACCTCCGAATCATCACCGACGGGAGATTCCTCCGATAGCCCAAACCGATCGTGGAGTCGCCGCAACGGGCCGGGAGCCCACCAGTTCGCCCGGCCGAGCAGCCGCATGAATGCCGGCACGAGCAACATGCGGATCAAAGTCGCGTCCATCAGTACGGCCAGCGTCAAACCCACTCCGAACATGCGCATGAACGACACCTCGGAGGCCGCGATCCCGGCGAACACGATGCTCATCAGCAGCGCGGCGGCGGTGATCACGCGACCGGTCTTGGCCAGGCCGAGGGCAACTGCGTGGTCGTTGGCGGCGCGGGTTCCGTCGGACCGTAACCACTCCTCACGAATACGGCCGAGAAGGAATACCTCGTAGTCCATCGACAGGCCGAAGGCGATGCAGAACATCAGGACCGGCATCGTGGCGACCAGATAGCCGGTCGCGGTGGTGCCCAGCGCGTCGAGATGCCCGTCCTGGAAGAACCACACCATCGCACCGAACGTCGCCGACAGCGACAAGATGTTGAGCACCAATGCCTTCAGTGGCATGACCACGCTGCCGGTGAACAGGAACAGCAGGATGAACGTCGCGATCGCGATCACCGCGAGAACCCAGGGTAAGTGCGCGTAGATCGAACTCACCGTGTCGTCGTTTGCGGCGGCAACGCCGGCGAACTTGACCTCGACGCCCGCGGGCACCGGCACGTCGCGCAGGCTTTCGAGTTGGTCGAGACCGGCGTCGGACATCGGCTCACGATCGGTGGCAACGGTCACGATGTGCACGTCACCCTTGGTGTCTGCGGGGTTCCCCGGACTCACCTGTTTGCCCTCGATGAAGGTGCCGGCCGACGACGATGCCGAACCGACGTCGTCGACGGTCGAGAGCGTACGGGTGTAATCGCCGAGTTGCGCCGGATCGACCGCACCGGAAGCGACGATGGTGACCGTCGAGGAAAGGTCGTGTTCGAAGTCCTCACGGATCTCTTGCTGGATCGCGTGCGCGCTGGCGCTCGGCGGCAGCACGCGGTCGTCGGGAAACCCGAAACTGATGGACAGGAAGGGCGCGCCGAGAACCAGGAGGAACGCCGTGGTCACCGTCGCCACGGGCAACGCGTGCCGCAGCACCCATTGCACCGCGCGATACCACCAGGTGTCCTCGGCGGCCTTGATCACGGGTTCCGGCCGACCGAACAAGCGCCGCAACGGTTTCCGAACGTCGGCCGCATCGATCCGATCGCCGAGCAGCATGAGGATCGCCGGGGTCAGCACCAGTGCCGCCAGCACCGCGACCAAGACCACCCCGAGCCCGGCGTAGGCGAAGGAACGTAGGAAGTACATCGGGAAGATCGCCAGTGCCGACAGCGACAGCGCCACCGTCACAGCGGAGAACGCGACCGTGCGCCCGGCCGTCGCAAACGTGCGGATGATCGCGTCGTCGCGATTCATTCCTCCGGCGACCTCTTCCCGATATCGGGTCACCAAGAGCAGGGTGTAGTCGATCGCGAGCGCGAGACCCAGTGCGGTGGTGAGGTTCAGCGCGAAGATGGATACGTCGGCGAACACCGCGATGAACCGCAGCAATGCGAAGGTCGCAACGATGGACACGATGCCGATGATCACCGGGAGCGCGGCGGCGACCGCTCCGCCGAAGATCACGATGAGCACGAGGAAACTGATCGGGATCGCGATCCCCTCGGCAACCGCGAGGTCCTTGGACGTCTGCTCGTTGACCTGGCTGAAGACCAACCCCTGGCCACCGACCCGGATCGAAATCTCCTGCCGCTCACCGGAAAGCTTGGCTTCGATCTCCTCCGCATGGGCGGGCGCCAGTTCCTCACCGCCACTGAGCGTTGCGATGATCAGCGCCGACGACCCGTCCCGACTCACCAGCGACGACGACAAGCTCGGACTCGTCCACACCGCCAGAATCGGTTGCTGCACATACTCTGTGGCCGAAAGCTCGCGGACGATGTCGCCGCCGACCGCCCGCGCTGCGGGATCGGTCGCCATGTTCATCCCGGCCGGACCGTCGAGCTTGACGACGACCTGCACGCCACCCCGATTGAACGTCTCGTCGAGAACCTTTTCCGCCTGCGTGGATTCCGAATTGGGATCGCTGTACCCACCGGAAAGCAGATGCTGCGCAGCCCCGATGCCGTAGACGCCACACAGCGCGAGCAACACCACCGCCACCAGCAGGACTCGCCGTGGCATGGCGATGATGGATCTGGTCATCCGGACCAACATGGAACTCCCCCGAGAGTTGTCGGACACTTTCCAGCGTTAAGTTATCAGCAGTAAGTTAGACCGGTCAACGAGTTTCGGCCGAACAGATGACATGCTGTACGGCGAGCCCCCATAGCCCAATAGGCAGAGGCAGCCGACTTAAAATCGGCACAGTGTCGGTTCGAGTCCGACTGGGGGCACGCCCGCGGCGCAAGCCGCGCCCGAGCGGCCTAGCCGCGCGGACGGACCGCCCGCTCGGCGATCGCGAGCACCACTCGCCGGGGTGCGAATCGGGGAGAATTGGCGCTCACCTTGTTCAGCAGCCCATCGACCACGCTCGGCTTCCCCGCAGCGAGCGCATCGAGGGCCGTGTCGACGACCTGACGAGTGGTGCGTCGGGCGCCGACCGCGGCATCGTCGGAGCCGACGACGTCGAAGAACTCGGTGTCCGTGGCACCCGGGCAGAGCGCGAGCACCCGCACACCATTGCGGCGGGCTTCCCACCACAGCGCCTCGCTCAAGGAGAGGACGTAAGCCTTTGTCGCGGCGTAGACGGCCATGTGCGGCACCGGCTGAAATGCGGCCGTACTCGCGACGTTGATGATCGCGCCCGAACCTCGCGCAGTCATCAGCTGCAGATAGGCGGTCGTGAGGTCGGTCAGTGCGGCGACGTTGAGCGCGACCTCGCTGCTGATTCGGGTTGGGTCGGCATCGGCAAGATCACCGTGAGTGCCGAATCCCGCGTTGTTGATGAGGAAGTCGACGTCGAGACCGCGCTTGTCGATCTCCCCGACGAGTTCGGCCGCCGCGCCCGGTACGGACAGGTCAGCGCCGATCACGTCGGTCCGGATACTGTGCCGGGCACGCAGATCGCCCGCCAGGGCGTCGAGCTTGTCCACACTGCGCGCGGTCAGAATCAGGTTGGCCCCCTGGGCCGCGAGGGTCTCGGCGAAGTCCTTGCCGATGCCGGAGCTGGCGCCGGTGATGAGAACGGTGGAGTCACGATGATTCATGGTTCGGTCCTGTCGGGTTGATGTCGTCGAGGTTGATGTCGAGCCCGCCTGCGGCCAACGACATGAGAACTTCGGTGTAGTGGGCAAGGTCGTGGTCGCGCTGCTCGGTCGCGCCGGCGTCCACAAGTGTCTTGATGCCGTCGAACGCGCCCACCAGGACAGTCGCCAATGCGGTCGCGTCGATGTCGGCACGCATCTGTCCGGCCGTCTGTCCATCGCGGATGATGTTGGCGATCAGCGTGATCCACGTTTCGATCGGCTTATGGGGACTTCCCGAGTCGCCGAGTTCACGCACCAGTCGAATCACACTCCACGCCCCAGGATCACTCTCGAGGTGTTCGAGCATGGCAGGCAGCACCTCCATGAGTTGGGCGATCGGTGTCTCTTGAGCCAGCACGCGACGCTCGACCACGTCGATCCACAGTTGCTCCTGGTGGTCGATCACCGCGCGAGCGAGTTCCGCCTTGGACGAGAAATAGAAGTAGAACGCACCTTTGGTGAGCCCTGAAGCCGCGATCAGAGCACTGAATTTGGTTGCCTCGTAGCCGTTTTCCGCGAACTCGGACGCAGCGACGGTCAGCAGGTGCGCACGCGTCGCGGCGCCTTTGGCGGTGGACGGCTCGGCAGGACTCACTTCGCAAGAATAAACCATCCGGTAGGTTTTTACAAACCATGCGGTAGGTTTTCCACTTCCTGCCGTCACACCATGCGAAACGACGCCCGATACTCGCTCGGCGTCGTGTGCATGGTTCTCGTGAAGTGGTGACGGAACGTCACCGCCGAACCGAACCCGACGCTCGTGGCGATCTCCTCGATCGGCGTGCCACCGTCCTCGAGGAGCGCAAGACTGGCCGAGATTCGCTGCCCGATAAGCCATCTGATGGGAGTGGTACCCGTTTCCGCGGCGAACTGCCGAAGGTAGCTACGCCGAGAGAGATGCGCGACGCCGGCGAGTTCATCGAGACCGATCGGCCGGTCCAGGTTGTCCAGCGCCCACGCCATGCTGGCGGCGATCACGCCGTCGCGCTCGGCGACGCCGGTCGGCGTCTCGACGTACTGGGCTTGCCCACCCGAACGATGCGGCGCGATGACCAGGCGTCGTGCCACATCATTCGCCACCCGAGGACCTCGATCGAGCCGCACGATATGGACACAGAGATCAAGGCCCGCGGCACAGCCCGCACTGGTGAACACGTTTCCGGCGTCGACGTACAGCGGCCGCGGGTCCACATCGACGCGCGGGTATCGGCGACCGAGTTCCTCGGCGTAGATCCAGTGCGTCGTCGCCTGCCGCCCGTCGAGCACACCGGCCTCGGCCAGCAGGAACGCGCCAGAGCAGATGGACACGAGCCGTGCACCGTTCTCGGCGGCCGCGCGCACGGCCTCGACCGCATCGCCTGAGGGCGATGCGAAGACGTCGGCCACGCTCGGCACGACGATCGTGTCGGCCCGCGACAGGTCATCGAGACCGTGACTCACCGTGAGCGTGGCACCCCCGATCATGTCGACCTGCCCTTCGGCCGCACAGAAGAAGGCGCGATACCAGGGTCTTGGAATCCCCTCCGCGAACGGTCGGGAGAGCTCCGCCATACCAAAGATCTCGGCCGCGATACCGGCCTCGAAACCAGACATGCCGCCGTAGGCAAGGATCGCCACATCATGCATGTCACTATCTTATCGATAGTAGGCATTGGTGCCACTGTTGTTCGGGGCGCAGTGGCTGGACAGTGGAACCATGAATCCTTCAACGGCCTCCAAAGCCATTGCCCGAGTGCGAGATAGCACCGCTGTTCAGATCTTGGTCGACGCCGCGGCCGGCGTTCACGCCGCATCGGCCATCTCCCACGGCGCGGCACCTCCCGAGCGCGCACGACCCGCCCGGGCCGCGGAACCTCCACAATCCGACCAATGAGACGAATAGGCGTGTGCGTCTCATCACATTTTCCTGCCGCACGCGCGGCCATCGACCCGAAAACAGCCCCCCACCTGCTCGAACATGGATACTCCGCGCACTCCGTCGCCTTTTGACGAGCTCCTGACCCGACGGTAGCTTTCAAACCCGTCAAATGTTCCTCGAGGAGCACCTGACGACAAGACAGTCGGGGGGCTGTGTCGCGGAAAGCGATTCGCGTCTCGTCGCCGCACGTTTCCTCGTACTTCCGAGAAACCGAGGTATTCACGTGCGCACCCGACTCCTTGGCCTGGCTGTTGCATTCGTGTGCGCGATCAGTGGCCTCGCTCTGAGCTCAGCGCCGGCGACGGCGTCGACCTTCGAGCGCTATCTCGACCTCCCGCTGACCAACCGGTTCGCCGACCACGACGCCGGCGGGGTCAACAAGGCACTGCCCACCGATCTCGCGCAGCTGACCCGTCTCGTCGGCGAGGCTCGGGCCAGTGGCGTTGCGCCGCAGCGTTATGGGGCGTTGCTGTTCCAGTACCGGCTCGTACAGGCCACCTCCACGGCCGGGATCGACCTCGCAACCTGGGACCCCGACGAGGGCTTCCACGCCATGCGCGGCAACATGATCAAGTCCTACCGGTACTACGAGAACTTCCAGATCGCGCACCGCAACCTGCAGTGGTCGGGTATGGCCGGACTCGTCGGGGCGGACTTCGGTGGCGGCATCGCCGACGTCGTCATGATGGGCGACATCTATGCCATCCGAGGCCTGCAGCCGCTGGCTGCGCAGATCATCGAGGCGACGACGTCGGTCGCAGGCAAGCAGTTCATCGGGATCTTCCCGAAGGGCCTGCAGACGCTGGCCTACGGCGCCGACAAGATCACCCCCAACGACCTGCAGTGGTTCTCCAAGCAGATCCTGGTCATGCAGAAGGCCATCTTCTCCGACCTGATGCCTCTGCACGTTGCGTTCACTCGCGACGGCCTCAAGGGTGTCACCGAGTTCTACAACGCGGGACTCATCGACGCCGGCGTCCTCAACGCCTGGCGCGACATCGCCTCGGGCAATCCGAAGCTGGTCTCCCAGGGCAATGCCACCCTGCTGCGACGTGAGCAATTCAACGTCGTCGGTTGGCAATTCGACAACGTCCGCAACTACCGCAAGGCCGATGGTGTCGGCGCGGCATTGACCTATGCCATGACGCTCGCCGGCTCACCGTCGATCGCGGGTGTGCCCGCTCTGCGGAACTTCATCCCGTTCACCTACCGGGCAAAGATGGCCGACGGCCGCACGCTGAGCGTGAAAACCCCTATCGCCAATTGGGATTGGTCGAAGTTCGACCTGCGCTGGCGTTACGTGACCACCGAGCTCCTGCCCCGCTACCAGGATTGGGTGAACAACCGATTCGGCAACCTCGTCGCCACCATGAAGGTTCCCTACGAGACCCAGTTCGAGTCGCACCGACCGGTCTGGAATCTCCACAAGATCCTGGCGGACGCGGCGTCGCACACCGCGGTATCGGTCAGCTGAACCACGCATCGCGCGCGCGGACTATCCTTCCGGCATGAAACGGCGGCTGTTCGTCACCCTCAATCGCGCGGTCAACGCTGTCGTGACCAAGCTTCGCCCCAAGCGATTCCGCGGCGCCGATCTGCTCCTGCTCACCACCACCGGACGCAAGAGCGGCAAGACCCGGATCACTCCCCTGATGTACATGGTCGACGGTGAGCGATGGATCGTCGTCGCCTCCAACGGTGGCGCCGACTGGCAGCCCGGCTGGTGGCTGAACCTCGAGGCGGCTACTCCGGCGTCGATCACCCTGGACGGCAACACGATTCCGGTCACCGGCGCCGAGATCACCGGCGCCGAGCGCGATGCCGTCTGGCGCAAACTCATCGACGATGTCTTCGACTATCAGACCTACCAGGACAAGGTCACCAGGACGATCGCAGTGGTCGCGTTGACACGGGCGACCTGAGCACCAGAAACCATATCAACGACTATTGACACAATATGGGTGAACCAGGCATTGTGACCTGATGGACACTGTCGTCGTGCATCCGGGACTCCTGCTCGCCGCGGATGAGGGCGGCGGCGCGGCGCTCGATCAAGTTGCACTCATGACCGCCATCGCTGGCGTCATCTCGGCCGGCCTCGGCCTCATCGCCTATCTGCACCGCACCCGCAAGATCACGTGGCTACAGACCTTTGCCGAATTCGCCGGGCGCCTGTTCCGGCGGCCCCCGTGGGTGGCCCTGCCGAGCCTGCTGTTCACCACGACGATCATCACCGCGATGTTCGGGTTCATCTGGGATGTCAGTCTTCACATCGGACGCGGGCGCGACTCGGGTCCGCTCGCGAACCCCGCGCACTACTTCATCCTGTTCGGCCTGTTCTTCCTCTTCATCGGCGGCGTACTCGCGATGATCCTGCCGCGCGAAGAAGAAGGGACTCCGCCCGGCTCACAGTCGGGGCGCATCCCGGTCAAGATCACCCGCACCTGGTACGCGCCGACCGGCGGCATTCTGATCGCCACCGCAGGCCTCTACGCGCTCATCGGTTTCCCGCTCGATGACGTCTGGCATCGCATCTTCGGGCAGGACGTCACGCTCTGGGGGCCGACGCATCTCATGCTCATCGGCGGCGCCGGACTGTCGCTGCTCGCGATCATCATCCTGGACTGGGAAGGTGCAGCGGCTCCCAAGCTCCACCGCGACGACGCAGGCGAACTCGTCGGCGAGGACGGCCGCCCACCCGGGCGCGGCAGCTTCATGGTCTGGTTCGGGCGGGCGATGATGGCCGCCGGTCTCGTCATCGGCATGTCGGTGTACCAGGTGGAGTTCGACTTCGGTGTCCAGCAGTTCCGGGCCGTCTTCCATCCGACGCTGATGCTGGCGGCCGGCGTCTTCGCACTCGTGATCGCCCGACTGCTCGCCGGACGGGGCGCAGCCCTCTTCGCCGTGCTCGCCGCCGCGATCATCCGCGAGGTCATCGCCTGGATCGTCTGGGTACCGGCGGAAGCACCGCACAGCGTCTTCCCGCTCTATCTCGGCATCGCCATCATCGTCGAAATCCTTGCGCTGACACCGCTTGTCCACCGTCGCCTGCTGTTCGGGACGGTCGCCGGCGTGCTGGCCGGAACTCTCGGCTTCTTCCTCGAGCGCATCTGGGTGAACGCCGTGTTCCCGATTCCGTGGAATCACGGTTTCAACACCGAGGCACTGTTGATGGCAATTCCGTCGGCCACCATTTCCGGCCTGGTCGCCGCATTGTTCGTGGTGGCGGTTCGCGGCGAAGAACTCCCGCGTCCCGCGATCCGGCGCGGCATCATGGTCGGCTTCGTGGCCATCGCCGCCATCGTCACTGCCAACGGATTGACTTATCACACACCGGATCTCACAGCCACTGTCACCTTTGCCGATGCCGCCGAGGACGACGGCAACACCATGCGCACCGCCACCATCGAACTCAGTCGCGAAATCCCCGACGACGCCGAGTGGGTGCAGGTCATGGCTTGGCAGGGCGGTGAAAGCGAATTGCGTGGTCTGCACATCGACACCCTGCGCAAGGTGGGTCCGACCACCTACGAGACCACCAAGCCGTTCCCCGTCGGCGGAACCTGGAAGACGTTGTTGCGAGTCCAGAATGGCAAGGAAATGGGTGCGGTACCGCTCTTCCTGCCCGCGGATCCCGGTATCGACGCCACCGAGGTCGTGGCAGCGTCCGGACAGCCATATCCCTTCCAGCAGGAACTCTCGATTCTGCAGCGCGAACGCAAGGCCGACGCGTCGGCTCTGGCGTTCGGCATGGCGTCGCTTGTGGTGCTCGCCTGCACGCTCGCCTTCATCTGGTTGCTGGGTTGGGGTGCGGTGCGCGTCAACCGGGCACGGCGCGAGCAGATGGCCGAGGTCGACGGCGAACCAGCAGACCAGCGTGCCGACGACGGGGGCGACTCGGCCCCCCGCGCCCGGCACACCACCGGACACACGCGGTGACGTCGGCCGCACAAACGATCTATCTGGCCGATCATTCGGTCCTGCTGGCGATTCCGGCACTTCTGCCGGTGGCGATCATCGTCATCGTCATCCTGGTCATCGTGATCCGCGACCGCCGCGCCGAGGCGCTGGAGGAAGCGATGGCACACGAGGCGCTGGAAGACGAATCCACCACACCGGAGAACGGACAGGCATCCGAACGCAATCCCGATGACGACGATGTGACCAAAGGAGATCCATGACGCACGACGCGATGTCGCACAAGATGATTCGGTGGACCGCAGCCTTGGGTGCGGTGGTCGTTGCCGTCGGCCTGGCCGGATGCGGTGGCACCGACGAGAGTGCAGGCGCGAGCAGTACCGCCGCTACGCCGTCCGGGGTGTCGATGGTGTCACCTCCGCCGTCCGCGGACACCGCGACAACCATCGACATCACGATCGCCAACGGCACGGTCACCCCGCGCAATGCCCGGATCGAAGCGACGGTCGGCACACCCATCGTTCTGTACGTCACCAGTGACGCCGCCGACGAGGTTCACGTTCATTCGACGCCCGAGCACAGCTTCGAGGTGACGGCGGGAGCGCAGCGTGAGCGCTTCGAGTTCACCGTCACCGTGCCGGGGTCGGTGGCGATCGAACTGCACGAGGCCGACGTGACCGTCGCAACTCTGCAGGTCCGCTGACCGGACCTTGGTGGCCGCGCCAGTGAATCTTGTTGTCGCCCACGGGATCGGCGGTTCGACGGACCTGCCCATTCCGTTCACGTACGCGCTCATCGGCGGCGCGTGGGCACTGACGTTTTCGTTCGTCATCACGATTCTGGTGTGGAAGACCCCACGCCTCGACCCGGAGCGCGTCGGATCACGGCTACCCGCGGTGCTTGCCGCGGTGTCGGACGATGCGCGTGTCCGAGGTGTCCTGCGGATGCTGGCCGTCGCGCTGGTCGGCTGGGTGGCGATCGCGGCCTTCGCCGGATCGTCGGAGCCGAGTCGCAATCCGCTATCCGGTTTTCTCTACGTGCTCGTGTGGGTGGGTCTGGTTCCCGCATCCCTGCTGTTGGGTCCGTTCTGGCGGGTCCTGTCACCGTGGCGAACGTTGCACCGCTGGGTGTTTCGGGATCGGTCTCCGCTGGTCCGGCTACCCGCGTGGGTCGGGGTGTGGCCCGGCGCACTGGGCCTGTTCGCGTTCGCCTGGCTGGAGCTGGCATGCAGCAGCAACGGCGAGGTGTGGGCCGTACGCGCATGGCTGCTGTGTTATGTCGCCGTGGTTCTCGTCGGTGCCGTGGTCTTCGGGCGCGAATGGTGTGCAGCCGCCGACCCGTTCGAGGTGTACAGCACGCTGATCTCCCACCTGGCCATCGTCGGGCGCGGGCCCGACGGCCGCCTGGCCTGGCGCAATCCGCTCGATGCGCTCGGCGGCCTCGTCCCCGGCCCCGGCATCGTGACGGTTGTGGCAGTCTTGCTGGGCTCCACTGCCTTCGACAGTTTCAACGCCTTCCCGGGATGGGGCAGGTTCGTCGAGGACAGCGGTGCACCCCAGTTGTGGCGGACCGTCGGCCTCGCGTGCGCTGTGTTGATCGTGGCGCTGAGCTATTGGGTTTCCACGCAGATGGTCGGCGGTATGACCCGGGCGCAGCGGCGCCTGTTGCCCGGGCAGCTGATCCATTCGATCGTGCCGATCGTGGTCGGCTACATCTTCGCTCACTACCTGTCGTATCTGGTCGAGAAGGGACAGGCCACCCTGATCCTGCTCGCCGACCCGGCCGACGCGGGCTGGAACGTTCTGGGTATCTCCAATCTCACCGTGTCCTACGTTCTTTCAGAACATCAGGGCGCGTTGGCGACCATGAAGGTGCTGTTCGTCCTGTGCGGCCATGTATTGGGTGTCATTGCCGCGCATGACCGCTCGTTGCGCATCCTCCCCAAGGGACACCAACTGACCGGCCAGCTCGGACTCATCGTCGTGATGGTCGCCTACACCTTCGGTGGGTTGTACCTGTTGTTCGGTGGCTGATCCGAAGAGTTAAGTGACCAGCGTCGTGACCTGGGGTTACGTGGCGTCGCGGCCGCGAGGACCGCGCGTCGACAGGGACCTCATATCTGGTCAGAGACCTTCGGAACTGCCGACGGTCCCTGACCACAAGTGAGGTCTCTGTGATGGGTGGTCCGTGGCGGCCGCTTCACCGACCCGAGGCGCGTCGTGGTTTCAGAAACCGCGTGTCTGGTCAGAAACCCGAGGCGCACCAGCGGTTTCTGGCCACATCAGCGGTTTCTGGCGACCAATGCGGTTTCTGCGACGAGGCCGCGCTCTTCCCGCCTCCATGATCGTCGGCAACGCCGACGGTGAGTCGCTGACTCGAAGAGCTACGTGACCGGGCCGCCGACCTGCGCAAACGCGATCGCCATGTCCGCAGCGTCCGGCCAGTGGGTGAACACTCGCACCGAAGCGTTTCAATTTGCGTCGGATAACGGAGCAAGCTGAAACCTCTGTCGGTGCTTGTCCGCGCCAGGTGTCGGGCCGCCCAGCCAACGTCGTAGCAGAAGGTGTCGCCTGGCGGGCACCCTCTGCTACAGCGTTTTTCGTCCCCAACGATGCTGCCATCTATGCGCGCCGGCGGATCGATCGGCGCTCCTGGCGGGCCAGATGGCCGGCCGGTCGACCTCGTGTCCGAAACGGTCGTGCTGAAGTGCCTCCGAGGGAAATGTGCCCTCGGTGGCTCCTCACGTAGACCGTTCCGGACGGCCTCACTCTTTCCGCCTCCACGATTGCCGACGACGTCGGCGGGTGGGTCGCTGATCCGAGGAGGTCGGTGAGCGACGCTCCGACCTGGGGTGGCCGGACGACCGCCCTCGTCCGAGTGCGCGCCAGCGAGTCGCGAACCCAGAGGCCGCGTGTCTGGCTAGAAACCCGCTGCGCACCAGGGGTTTCCGACCAGGCCCGCGGTTTCTGGCCGCATGTACGGTTTCTGTTCGGCAGTCGACGATCCCCTATTCACCTGAGCCATCATCGGATTCGCGCACGACGGTCTGTTCCTGATCGACCACCGAACCCAGTGTGACGTTCACGGTCCGGGTGCGACCGTTCGATTCGACGGTCACCGGCACTGTATCGCCGGGTGTGTGCGTCAACGTCTGGGCCATCAGATCTGCATAGCCACCGATGGTGGCGTCACCGATCTTGGTCACGACGTCGCCCTGCCGAATGCCTGCCGAGTCAGCCGGGCCGCCGGACTGGACGGAGGCCACTCGCGCCCCCTGGTCCGAGGAGTCGCCGCCGATCGAGCCCGACACACCGAGCACCGGCTTGGTCGAGTGTCCCTGCTGCAGAATCTCATTCGCCACTCGCTTGGCAACGTCCACCGGTATCGCAAAGCCGAGTCCAAAGGCCTGCACGCCGCCCGATGCCGCCTGACCGGTGTTGACGGCCGAGTTCACGCCGATCACCTGGCCGCTCAGATTCACCAGTGGTCCACCGGAATTGCCGGGGTTGATCGCGGTGTCGGTCTGCAGACCGTTGTAGACCGCGACCGGGCCGCCACTGCCGTCACCGGCTGTCACGGTGCGCGACAACGCACTGACGATCCCCGACGTCACGGTGTTGGAGAGGTTCTCCGGCGATCCGACGGCGACAACTTGTTGGCCGACCTTCACCCCCGAGGACTCGCCCAGAGCGGCAGGCGTCAACCCGCTTGCGTCCTGCAGCTTGATCACCGCAAGGTCGTAGGACGGAGACGTTCCCGTCACCGACGCCGCGAACGTCTTACCGTCCGACGTGGTCACCTGGATGCGTCCGCTGTTCCCGACACCATCGACGACGTGATTGTTGGTCAGCACATGACCGTCTTGCGACAACACGATCCCGCTGCCGACGGCGGTCCCCTGGCTTCCGGCGACCTTGATGTCGGCGGTGAACTTCGAAGCCACTTGCGCCGCATAGGTTGTCGATCCCGGTTGCTGGTCGGCCGGGTTGTTGCCGGCCGGCACGGAGGTGAGCAGCGGTGCCGCAACGTTGTCCGACCGGTCGACGAGCAGACTGCCCCCGACGCCGACAGCGCCGCCGAGCAGCCCGGCGATGAGTGCCGTCGCCATGATCGGAGCGGTCACGGTTCGTCGACGACGCGTCGGCGGCCCGGGCTGCAATTCTGGTTGCGGCTGGGCATAAGTGGGCCCGTATCCGCCAGGTACATGCGAGCCCGTGTACCACCCGGACGAGTGCGGCTGCGGGGAATGTGGCTGTGCGGGATAGCCATCGGAGTGCCAGTTCTCGGTGTTCACCGCGTCCACAGTGATCTCGAACACTGAGAGCAGACCAAGACCAAGACCACCAATCTGCTGACAATCCACCCAGGAAACGGCCAGATACGTCGAGGTGATGTACTCGAAGGATGATCACCGGCACCGTTCTCGCCCAGGCCGACTCATCCAGTTCCTCCGCCGCGCTACTCACCCTGAGCATCTCGCTCTACTCTGCCGTGATCCTCATCTGCATCGGCGTGGGTATCAATGCGGCGAGGCACGGACGTCGTCGCCTGGCGATCGCGATGGCCGTGATCGTCGGCATCCTCACCATCGTCGGCGTCGTACTCGCCATTCTCAGCAGCGTGCACTGAACTCTCAACCGCGTCGGCCTTCTGTGGTGGACCTCGCCCTGGCCGAGCGAGGAGGATCGCAAGCCGCCGGCCAGTGTTGGAGGTCGGGCCGGTGGCCAGGATCGGGCCCCTGACGATGGTCCGCCGGGCATGTCCCAGAAGCGGACGCTGACGGGCCCGATCTCAGTCACCGATTGCCGGTCGCCGCGTTCCGCCGACCGGCGACGCCAGGAACATGCGCCCACAAAAAGTCGGGGAAGAAACTTCGTCCCCGACCCTTGGTGTCTTCCCCCAGAAATTTGTAGGGGACGACTGTGAACCTCGGGGAAGAAACTTCTTCCCCGAGATTTTGCGGGCACGACAGTATCGTGTTTCCCCAGGTCAGAAGGCTAGTCACTGAACGCTTCGGATCAGCGAGTACTCAGGTGCGTCGCACCGGTCACCCTCCATGGGCAACTGTGACCAGAATCGCAAACTTGCATTCGTCTGCAATCTTGCAGAGATCTGCAACTTCAGTACCGTGGGCTCTATGCACTCGACAGGCCTGCGCGAAACGAAGAAGGCGGCTACTCGGCTCGCCCTCGCCAGCGCGGTACTTCGCCTGGCCACCCGTGACGGGATCGACCGCGTCACCATCGACACCGTCGCAGCCGAGGCCGGCGTGTCGGTGCGCACCTTTCACAACTACTTCAGCGGCAAGGAAGACGCTCTGGTCTTCTTTGCTGCGGCGTTGTTCGATTCCATCGTCGACCGCATCGAGTCGCAGCCACTCGACGAGTCGTTCTGGAGTGCCGTTCGCAGTGCGCTGGTGGACGTCGCCACCTCCCCCGACCTCGGAAAGCCCGCCGAGTTCGTGACGCTGCTCCGGTTGCTGGACTCCGAACCGATCGTTGTCGCGCACTCGCAGCACGTCGACCTCATCGGCCAGATCGACGCGCGCGTCGAGGCGCTGTTCACCCAGCGCGGACAAGATGGCAACGAGCTGTACCCACATCTGGTGCTGCACAACGCGATCGCGACAACCCGAGTAGCTCTCGAGTTTTGGGTGGCGCGCGCCCAGGGCGACGACGTCAACGATCCCGACAAAGTCCGCACAGTGCTCGACGCTGCACTGGATCAGGTGCAAGCCGGTATGGCCCAACCGATTTCCCGCCCGATGATTTCCCGACCTAAGGAGCTCTAGGAACGTGGCAACCTTTCTTTACAAGGTGGGGCGATGGTCGTACGCCAACCGGTTCAAGACCATCGCGATCTGGATCCTGGTCCTCATCGCCTTCGGCATCGGCGCCAATCTCCTCGCCAAGCCGACGTCGGAGTCGTTCTCCATCCCGGGTATCCCGTCGGAGCGCGCACAGAACCTGATGGTCGAGCGGTTCCCGGACAAACCCAAGTTCGGCGAGGGCGTCGACGTCACGTATGTGGTTGCCGCGCCGCAGGGTTCGACCCTCACTGAGGCGCGGTACCAGGAAGCCATCAATCAGATGGTGACCTCGCTGCGCGGTATGGAGCAGGTGAAGAACCCGGATTCGGTGCAGAGTCCGTTCGTGACGTTCGGCACCGCGCAAGATCCTGGCAAGGCACGCACCATGATCGAGGGGTTCGAGCAGCAGGTGTTCGGAAAGTCCGCCGAGCAGGCCGCCGCCGACGCGCAGGCGACCTCACCGATCACCGCCGACGCGACGGCCGCACAGTTCGGCGCATCCTTCGCCGTCGACACCGCCGACGACCTCACCCCGGCGACCAAGGACGCGATCGAGAAGGTCGCCGACGACGCCCGCAAGAGCGGACTCACCGTCGAGATGTCGGGTTCGGCGATCGAATCGCACGAGCTCGGCATGACGTCCGAACTCATCGGAATCGCGGTTGGCGCAATCATTCTCATCCTCACCTTCGCGTCGCTGGTCGCGTGGGGCATGCCCATCGTGACCGCGATCGTCGGCGTCGCCATCGGCATGCTCGGGGTTTCGGTCGGTACGTATTTCTTCGACCTCAGCAAAGAGACCCCGATGCTGGCCACGATGATCGGGCTCGCCGTCGGAATCGACTACGCGCTGTTCATCGTGTCCCGCTACCGTCACGAAATGCATCGCACCGTGGACCGAGCCGACGCAGCCGGTCGAGCGGTGGGCACCGCCGGCTCGGCCGTCGTCTTCGCCGGCAGCACGGTGGTGATCGCACTGGCGGCACTCGCCATCGTCAACATCCCGTTCCTGACCGCCATGGGTATCGCGGCGGCCGGAACCGTGGTCGTCGCCGTGCTGGTCGCGCTGACGTTGCTCCCGGCCATCCTCGGACTGTTCGGCTCCAAAGCCTTTGCGGGACAACTACCGTTCCTCAACGCCCCCGATGTGGGGCCGCACGACCCTGCGCGCGTACACAACGGTCAGCGATGGGTGCGTCGCGTCGTCGACCATCCGCGCCTGGTCACCGGCGGGATCGTCGTCGTCATGCTGCTCCTGGCCATCCCGATGGCCGGACTGAAACTCGCGTTGCCCAACAACGGCACCGCCGACCCGTCCACCACGCAGCGTCAGGCCTACGACCTGGTGTCGGAGAAGTTCGGCCCCGGATACAACGGACCGCTCGTGGTGGTCGCCGACGGCCGCAACATCGAGGACCAGACCGAGCGCGTGCGCACGTTCAACAGCCTCGTCGAGGACCTCAAGAAGGTCGACGGAGTCTCGAACGTCTGGATCGGCGCCGACGGTCTCAACCAGTCCCGCGACACCGCGGTCATCAGCGTCCTACCGACCCACGCATCCGACGATGAGGCGACCCACGACCTGGTCGGGACGCTACGTTCCATGGAATCGACCGTCCAGCGCACCACCGGGATCAGCTACGGCGTCACCGGGCAGACCGCGATCGAACTCGACGTGTCCGACCGACTGTCCGAGTCCTTGGTGCCCTACCTCCTCGTCGTCGTCGGACTCGCGTTCATCCTGTTGATCATCGTGTTCCGCTCGATCCTGGTACCGCTCACCGCTGCGCTCGGATTCTTGCTCAGTGTCGCCGCCACCTTCGGCGTCACGGTGGCGCTGTTCACCGACGGCGCGCTGGGGATCATCAACAACCCGCAGCCCGTGGTGTCGTTCCTGCCCATCATCATGATCGGCATCGTGTTCGGCCTGGCCATGGACTACCAGGTGTTCCTGGTGACACGTATGCGCGAGGCCTATGTCCATGGCGCCGATGCGAAACAGGCCGTAATCGTCGGCTATCGGCATGGCGCGCGTGTGGTCGGTGCCGCCGCGGCGATCATGATCTCGGTCTTCGCCGCGTTCATGCTCCAGGACATGGCGTTCATCAAGGTGATGGGCTTCGCGCTTGCCGCCGCGGTTTTCTTCGACGCGTTCGTCGTGCGGATGACGCTGATGCCGGCCGTGCTGACGCTGCTCGGCGACAAGGCCTGGTGGCTGCCGCGCTGGCTGGACCGGATTCTGCCCAACGTCGACGTCGAGGGCGAGGCACTCGGCATCGCGGAATCCCCTGCGACCGACGCGAGAACAGACTCGGGCGACGCGGTCGTGTCGACCAAGGCCTGAGACGCTACTCGACGGGAAACTCCCCCAGCGTCGACCACTCGTCGGCGTCGATCGTCGCGTTGATGATGTCGGGTGTGCGCACCAGGTATTGGGGCAGGTCGGCCTGCGCCTTGCGGAAGTGGTCGGAGGTCACGTGTGCCTCGGCGGCGTCGTCCTCGAAAGCTTCGACCAGGACGTAGGTGGTCGGGTCGTCGAGGCTGCGTGACCAGTCGAACCATTTGTTGCCCGGTTCGGCTCGGGTCGCGGCGGTGAACTCCGCCGACAGTTCCGGCCAGCGATCCGCGTGCTCGGGTTTGATGGGCCATTTCACGACGATGAGGATCATCCCCCGACTGTAGAACAGCCTCGGTCACCCGCTCGTCGCGATATGAGAATCCGCAACGGCCAAGATGGCTAGACTGTGAAACAGACAACATCTGTCACCACTTTGCGCATTACGTCATGCGCAAATGCGCCAATCAACACGGAGGCACCATGCGGGAAATCACCAAGTTCTACATCGACGGTCAGTGGGTCGAGCCGGCGGAGCTCAACATCATCGACGTCATCAACCCCGCGACCGAGAAGGCGGCCGGACACGTCGCGCTCGGCAGTGCCGCCGACGTCGACGCGGCGGTCGACGCCGCACGACGTGCCTTTGTCACGTGGGGCCAGTCCACCGTCGACGAGCGTGTGGACGTGCTGAACGCGATCATCGCCGAATACCAGAACCGGATGGGTGACCTCGCCGCAGCCGTGACCGAGGAGATGGGATCGCCGACCGGTCTGACCAACGCTGCCCAGGTGCCGATCGGGCTCGGCCACCTGATGACCGCGGCTGCTGCGCTCCCCGAGTTCGCGTTCAGCGCCGAACGCGGTGCGCACCGCATCGTCAAGGAGCCGGTCGGGGTGTGCGGGTTCATCACCCCGTGGAACTGGCCGCTCAACCAGGTGATGTGCAAGGTCGCACCGGCGTTGGCCACGGGCTGCACCATGGTGCTCAAGCCCTCGGAGGTGGCGCCGTTCAGTGCCGCGATCGTCGCCGAGATCTTCGACGCCGCAGGCGTTCCCGCCGGTGTCTTCAACCTGGTGAACGGCGACGGCCCCGGCGTGGGCACCGCGCTGGCCAGTCACCCGGGCATCGACATGATCTCGTTCACCGGGTCCACCCGGGCCGGCATCGAGGTCGCCAAGAGCGCCGCACCGTCGGTCAAGCGGGTGGCGCAGGAACTCGGCGGCAAGAGCCCCAACATCATCCTCGACGACGACAAGTTCGCCGAGAACGTTGCCGGCGGCATCGCCACCATGTTCCTGAACTCCGGCCAGTCGTGTAATGCGCCGAGCCGCATGCTCGTTCCGTCGGCCCGCGTCGCCGAGGTCACCGAGATCGCCAAGGCGGCCGCACCCAACTTCACCGTCGGCGACCCCACCGGCGGCGTGATGCTCGGCCCAGTGGTCTCCGAAGCCCAGTTCGACAAGATCCAGGGTCTGATCGAGCGCGCCATCGCCGACGGCGCCGAGCCCGCCATCGGTGGTCCCGGCCGTCCCGAGGGCCTGCCGACCGGTTACTACGTGCAGCCGACGGTGTTCACCAACGTCACCAACGACATGGAGATCGCCCGCACCGAGGTGTTCGGTCCGGTTCTGGTGGTCATCGGCTACGACTCGATCGACGAAGCGCTCAAGATCGCCAACGACACCGAGTACGGACTCGCCGGCTACGTGTCCGGTGCCGACGTCGACGAGGTGCGTCGTATCGGTTCGCAGATCCGCGCCGGATCGATCTCACTCAACGGCGCCCAGGTCGACCCGGTCGCCCCGTTCGGCGGCTACAAGAAGAGCGGAAACGGCCGTGAGTGGGGCGACTACGCCTTCGACGAGTTCCTCGAAGTGAAGTCGTTGCTGGGCTACAGCGCCTGATCGCCCTCCCCCGATTGCAGCGCCCCGGTCATCCGACCGGGGCGCTGTAACGTCCGTATACCCATCGAACGACATTCCAGTCATCCCGGCACGCTTCTCGGTGCTGCGTATGACAGGAGTTCCATGTCGTCCCATCTCGACAACACCGATGACTTCATTTCCGTCGACGACGCCCCGGCCGACGCCGCGTCGGAAGGTTCGGAATCCACCAGCCGACGACCCCGCCTGACTCCGCGCCAGCGACTGATCAGTGGGGTGTCGGCGGTCGCAATCGTCACCATGGCGCTCTTCGCGGCCAGCGGCCTGTTTGCCGCGAGCAATCCGGCCCGCGCGCTCTCGGGCCATCCCGAGGTTCTTCGGCCCGGATGCACGTGGGACAAGTCCGGCAACTACGTGCAGAACTGCAAGGTCTGGTCGAAGTCGCAGAACAAGTACGTCATCGTGCAGATCCGCGCCTCCAACGGCAGCAACCAGGGCATCTACCTGCTCGACGGCATGCGTGCCAACGAGCAGCGCTCGGCGTGGACGACCGACGTCCAGGCGGCCAAGGTCTACGACCGCAGCACCGACACCACCCTGGTCATGCCGGTCGGCGGCGCGTCGTCGTTCTACACCGACTGGGATGCCGGTGCGGGCAACGAGAACAAGACCATCAAGCAGGAAACCTTCCTCACCGACGAACTGCCTGCCTACCTGCAGGAGAACTTCGGGGTCAGCCCCAACAACAATGCGATCGTGGGACTTTCGATGTCTGGCGGTCCGGCCGTCACGCTGGCCGAGAAGCACCCCGAACAGTTCAAGGTCGTCCAGGCGATGTCCGGCTACTACCAGACCGACAACCCGATCGGTTACGCCGGCGTCCTCGCCTCCCAGACCATGGTGTCCAACTACACCAACGGCATCCTCAACATGTGGGGCACACCCGGTAGCCAGCGGTGGGCGGAGAACGATCCGTCCAAGAACATCGGCAAGCTCAAGGAGAACGGTCAGGTCCTGATCATCTCGTCAGGCAACGGCTTCCTGACCAACAGTGAGATGCGGAAACTCTCGCAGCAGGACCAGATCAGCGCGATCGCCCTGGAGATCCTGTCCGCGGTGTCCACGGTGCTCTTCCAGATGCAGGCCTCGCAGAGCGGCGCGTCGGTGATCTCGCTGCCCAACTATGGTGGTCACACGTGGGAGAACTGGGGTCGGGCGCTCGCCGACGGCAAACCGCACGTTCTCGAGGCGCTGCGCAACAACCCGCCGGTCACCGCCAAGACCCAGTTGGTGTCGGCGCAGGGCACCCCCGAGCCGGAAGGCACTGCCCAGGCGACGGTCGCGGCAAAGCGGGCGGCGGCGACGCCACCGGTTCTCGATCCCGCCATCCTCGCGGCCGCTGAATCGGAGACCACCGACGCCGCCACGACCGAGGACTCGCCGGAGAGCACCACCGACGATCCGGGAGCGGCAACCCCCGGCGCGCGGACCCCGGACGGTGTCGTGACACCGAACGAGGTCGCCGGCACCGAGGTCCCGACCCCGGTCGAGACCAGCACGCAACCCCCGGCGACCGCCGAGACCACGCAGACGCCGGAGGCCGTGGAGACGCAACCGGAAGCCGTCGACCCGACGCCCGAGCCGCTCGACACGCCGTCGGCGACCGAGGCGCCGACCACCACCGAGACGACGCCGCCTCCGCCACCGCTGAACTGACGCCTACCTCTGCCACCCCTACATCAGAGCCGCTGCCTGAGGTGCTCGAGGCGCCAGCCGAGAGCCTCGAAGGCCTGGTGAGATGACATTGTCGTCTCACCAGGACCCTTCGAGGCTCGCTTCGCTCGCACCTCAGGGAGCGGAGGGGGGCTCGCTTGCGCTCCTCGCACCTCAGGGAGCGGAGGGGGGCTCGCTTGCGCTCCTCGCACCTCAGGGAGCGGAGGGGGGCTCGCTTGCGCTCCTCGCACGTCAGGGAGCGGTGGGCGCCTCAGCAGCGGGGAGGAAACGCCGAATCACGGAGCGGTGTCGGCGGGTGGGGATGCGATCGGCGCTCGCGCCTCGAGCCACTCGACCACGTCGCCGATCACGATGTCCTGCTCCGGCTCGTTGAAGATCTCGTGGTAGAGGCCGTCGTAGATGACGAGTTTCTTGTCGGCCGATCCCGCCAGACGGTCGACCATCTCGCTGCCGGCCGGCGCGGTCAGCGCATCGGCACTGCCGTGCAACACCAATAGTGGAAGATGAAGCGACGGTAGACGATCCGGGAAGGTCTGCATCGTCGACAGCAGGGCGCCGGCGAGACCTGCCGGGATACGGCCACGAGGAACCAGCGGATCCGCATCGTAGGCGGCAACCACCGCGCGGTCCTTCGAGATGCTCGCCGAGTCGAGCGCGGTGGTCGGCATCCACGGCGCGACGCGCCCCAGTATCTTTGCCACCTTGATCGCCGCGGGCGCCAGGTCGTCGCCGGGAACCACGGCAGCACCGGAGAGCACGAGCCCGTCGAGTTTGTCCTGGTGGTCGAGGGCGTAGTCGAGCGCGATGGCGCCACCCATGCTGTGCCCGAGGAGGAAAGTGGGCGCGTCGGGCGTCGTCACCTGGTCGATCACCGTGTCCAGATCGTCGGTGAAGTCGGCGAACCCGCGCACCCGCAGGCGCTTGCCGCCCGACCTGCCGTGCCCGCCATGGTAGGGGACGGCGACCACCAAACCGGCCGGCACGAGTGGGTCGACGACGGGCGGTTAAAGGGGCCAAAGCTCGTGCAGGCCCTGGGCC